>CAYXGD010000349.1:0-2201 GCA_964464425.1 uncultured Thermoplasmatales archaeon | reverse complement strand
GGTGACCGGCCAAGGTGAGGTGATGGCCCACGTCGACCGGCGCGAGGGCCCGCAGATCGGCAAGTACCGCGTGGACGTAGAGGCGGTGGCCCGGGTCAGCCGGCGGGCGATCGGCGAGGTCGCGCGGGAGACCTGCGACGTGCTGATCATCGACGAGATCGCGCCCATGGAGGTCCTCAGCGATGCGTTCGTGGAGGAGGCCCGGGCCTGCCTGGACGCCGATCGACCGGTCCTGGGCGCCATCCACCGGAACGCGACCGATGGGTTCATCGGCGAGGTTAAGGCGCGGCCTGACGTCCAGCTGGTGCCGGTCGGGCGCGACAACCGGGAGGACCTGCCGGCCGAGCTGGTCGAGCAGGTGTTGGCAAGGCGCTAGCCGGGCGACCTGCAGGGGCGATCCGCCGGCCTGCAAGACAGCGGACCGGCTGCCTACCCTGGGCCGTCGGTCGGGCGCTGGCAGGCCGGACCGTCCTCGATCGCCAACCGGTGCTAGGATGCGGGGGTCGCGTTCCCGGCCAGCTCCACCAGGGGGCTCAGCGTGCCGTCCAGCAGGCTGGGGCCCTGCTCCAGGATGGCGATGCGGTGCAGGTCGTCGGTCGACTGCTCGCCGTCCGGGCAGGCATCGCACCCGTCCGTGTAGGTGATGTAGGGCCGGCCATCGTGGAGGACCATCTCGTTGAAGTCCAGGAGGTTGCGGCACTCGCTGGAGCCGCCCTTGAGCCAGATGCAGCCGCGCTGGACCGGGTCGTCGTCGGGGGTGACCTGGACCGTGGTCAGCACCGGCTCGTCGGCGAGCATGTCCTCGGTCGTGGTCAGGTAGAGGTGCCAGTCGGCGTCGACCCGGGCGTGGCTGGGCTCCGGGCGGTCCCACGTGCTGACATCGTCGGTGGTGCCAAGGTAGGCGAAGGCGACGTTGCCTGTGGCACCGGCGCTGACCAGGGGGAAGACGGTCATGTTCACGCCGGGGGGTGTGACGGGGATCGGGTCGGACCAGCTGTTCCCGCGGTCCTGGCTGACGATGACGTAGCCACGACCGTCGCCGCCGGGTGTGTGGACGTACACGTTGCCGGCAGCATCGGAGCTGATGTCGACGTCGACGGCCAGGCCGCCGTACATGCCCATGTCCGTGACCTCCCCGGTCGGGTCCCAGCTGGCCCCGCTGTCGAAGCTGCGGGCGATGGCCACGCCCTCGCACGTGGGGTGAGCGATGTAGGCCATGCCGTCGTCGGCCACGTGGACAGGCCCGTTGATGCCGGACTTGCACGAGCTGGGTTCGAAGACCTTGACCGCGTTGGTGAAGGTCTGGCCGCCGTCGAGGCTGGTGGAGACCCAGGTGCCATCCAGGGTGTCGGGCGCCAGGCCCGCGCCGGCCGGGTCGACCAGGCCGCCTCGGAACGCCCCGTTGTAGGCGTAGTAGATGACGTTGGGGTAGCCGTCGGTGCTGACACCCTCGGCCGGGGGCCCGGCGGTGATCTTCTGGTGGTCGTGGGCCGGCAGGCCGCACCCGGCGATCGGGTTGGACATCCAGCTCTCGCCCTTGTCGTCGGTCCAGGCCAGCCAGCTGCACGCCACGTAGAGCGGCCCGTTGAAGATGCGGTCGGTGTCGTGGTCGACGAACATCCACGGGTCCAGGTTGGCCTTGGGGTTGTGCACCGGCGAGCCGATGGTCTCCCAGGTCTGGCCATGGTCCTCGCTCATGATCAGGCTCTGGTCGTCGGTGACCGGGTTGGAGACGATCGTGCCATCGCTGAGGACGCCCAGGGTCGGTTCGCTGGCGTCGTACCCGGTGTCGATGACCCGGACGGTGAGCGCCTCGGCCTCCGGCGGCAGCTCGACCAGGTCGGTGGGGGTGTGCGCCAGGACCCGGTCCAGGGCCTGCTGGCCGGGCAGGCTCTGCTGCTCGATCTGCTCGTCGTCGTCAAGGGCTCCCACGCATCCGACCGTCAGCAGCAGGGCCACCAACGGGAGGACGATCGCCTCTCTTGCCATACGCGGTGGTGGCCGAGGGGGTTGAAGAACTTTGTTGCGGCGTCGTTGAGAGCTCGGTCAGATCCCGATCCCGAGCTCCTCCTCCTGGAGCCGGAGCCCGATGTCCTGCAGGACACGCTGGACCTCGGTGTTCTCGCCACGGTCGAGCAGCAGGGCCCGGGCGTCGGCCAGGATCTCCAGCACGGCCTCCCGGCGCATCCGGTCGGCCAGGC
>CAYXGD010000348.1:0-2204 GCA_964464425.1 uncultured Thermoplasmatales archaeon | reverse complement strand
CGAGCCGACCACGACCTACGCCGAGCCCGTCGGCGAGGGTCCGCTGGTGGCCAACGTGGACCGGGCCACCCTGGAGACGGTCGAAGCGAACATGACGGCCATCTGCAGCGAGGAGAAGGACCCGGAGGGCGCGATCTCCCCCAGCAACAACGATGCCTACTGCCGGCCGAACCTGCTGGAGGAGGGGGGTAGCTTCCAGGGCCGGATCTTCGTCTCGAACGCGGACCCGATCCCGCTGGGCACCAACTTCCAGCAGGAGTACCACGTCATCGTCACGATGTTCTACAACGCGCCGGCGTGCCAGGACCACAGCGTCTTCCTGGACAACCCGTGCGACCAGCAAGAGCCGGTCGCCGAGGAAGAGAGCTGATCCCGACGCCCAGCCTGGGCGCGGGCCGGGAGCCAAGGCCGCGTGCTCCGGTCGAGTTCGACGGCGCATCGGTAGCCTTCTTATAGGCTCAGCTCCACGCTGAGGCATGCACCGGACAGCTGTCCTGTTGGCTGTCGTCCTGGTCGCCGCCCCGCTGACCGGCTGCCTCGGCCTGGGCGGCGGGGAGGGCACCGACGAGCCCCTGCAGAAGGAACGCGCTGATGTCACCGCCGAGCTCGGTGGGGTCGAGGGCGTGATCACCGACAACGCCGTCCAGCCCGTGGTCGGCGCCAACGTGACCCTGCAGGAGATCGATCGGACCACCCAGACCGCCAGCGACGGCTCGTACGCCTTCTCCCGGCTCGATCCCGGCACGTACACCATGGTCGTCCGAGGCGACGGCTTCGTATCGACCCAGGAGACGGTCACGGTCGCTGCCGGCGAGGCCTCGATCGTCGACGTGATCCTGACCCACGCCACCTCCAAGGACGCCTTCATGCAGCAGCAGGAGCTGGTCGGCTTCCTGGAGTGCGGGGCTGCCTGGAAGGAGGAGGTCACTGGCCTGGACATGGGTGGCGTCAGCTACCAGTCCGTGGCCGTCTGCGCGATCCCCAACCTGGTCCTCGAGGACCTGACCGGCAACGGCAACGCCACCAACGACCGGTTCATGCACTTCTTCGACCTCGAGGCCCCCATCGAGGAGATGATCTACGAGCTCGACTGGAGCTCCCAGAACACGGCGCTCAACAGCGTGCTGGAGATCCGCGGGTTCACCAACACGAACGGCTCTCGGATCATGGAGATCGGCGGACCCCCGCCGCTCTATCACGTCGTCACCCGAGACCACTGGGACCAGGTCGAGCAGAACTTCACCCAGCGCTGCGAGGACGGCGACGACACGTGGTGCGGCCAGAACTTCCGGGACACCGGCTGGCCCATGCAGATCCGTGTCTTCACCGGCTGGAACTGCCAGGAGATCCCGGCCCGGGCCTGCCACGTGCTCCAGGAAGAGTTCACCCACTACGTCAGCGCGTTCTACAACGAGCCCGCGCCTGACGGGTTCTCGGTCATCGACGGCAACGGGCCCTGACCGTCCGGGTTCGACGTCGCATCGGTGAAGTTCAAGAAGGGTGAGCCCCACACCCGCGTATGCACCGGGGAGCCATCCTGATGGCGATCGCCTTGCTGGCCGTGGGCCTGGCGGGGTGCATCGGCGGCGACGAGGGCACCGACGAGCCCTTGCAGAAGGAACGCGCGAACGTCACGTCCGACCTCGGCGGCGTGGAGGGGGTCGTCACCGACGACGCCGTCCAGCCCGTGGTCGGCGCCAACGTGACCCTGCTGGAGACCGAGCAGACCGTCCGGACCGCCAGCGACGGATCGTTCGCCTTCTCGAAGGTCGAGCCAGGCAGCTACACCATCGTGTTCCAGGCCGACGGCTTCATCTCCACCCAGGAGACGGTCACGGTCGCTGCCGGCGAGGCCTCGATCGTCGATGTGATCTTGACCCACGCGGCTTCCCAGCAGGCCTTCATGCAGCAGCAGGAGCTGGTCGGGTTCATCGAGTGCGGCGTCGGCTGGGAGACAAGCCCCAACCCCCAGCCGGGTGCCACCAGCAACGCCGTGGCCGTCTGCGCCGTCCCGCAAGCCCTGCCAGGCGGCGAGAACTCCACCAACGACCGCTTCAGCCACGTCTTCGAGCTCGAGGCACCGCTTGACACCATGGTCTACGAGATCTCGATCCCCGGCGACGGTGGTCCGGCTGGCAGCACCGTCCTGTCCCTGGACATGTGGATCGACGGCTTCGTCTTCGAGGAGCGCGCCAACGTCTTCG
>CAYXGD010000347.1:0-2204 GCA_964464425.1 uncultured Thermoplasmatales archaeon | reverse complement strand
AGGAGCACACCAAGCCCAAGCAGGGGCGCCGCTCCGGCCTGATCACCGGCGAGGTGTACGACACCTACAAGGAGATCTGCCAGAAGGCCGGCGTGGACGTGCTGACCCAGCGCCGTATCACCGACCTGATCAGCGAGCTGGACATGCTCGGCCTGATCAACGCCAAGGTGATCAGCAAGGGCCGGTACGGCCGGACCAAGGAGATCCACATGAGCGTGCCCGTGGACGGCACCAAGGCCGTCCTCTGCGAGGACCCGGCCATCGACGCCGTGGCCGACCACGTGCCCAACCGGCAAGCCCGGTTGATGTGATCCCCCGGCGGGCACGCACCCGCCGACCTCATCTCCCTCTCTTCGATGGGCAACGGCTCTTGCCCCTCTCATCCCCACCTCTGTTTCTCTCCAACCTCGATCCCCCAGCCGCCGCCCTCCTGCCGCCCACCGGCGACCTATACGAGGGCTTAAGTGCCCGGTCGACAACCGGCGGCCGTGGCCAAGCGCGGGAACGCTCGCGACTTCCTGTACATCGCCCTGGGGGTCGGCGTCGTCTTCGGTCTGCTGTTCGCCTACGCGGGGGTCTGGCCGCCGGTCTTCACGGTGGAGACAGGCTCGATGATGCACGTCGACCGGGTCGAGTGGTTCTCCGGCCAAGGCGACACCCGGGACGACGAGACCAGCTTCGGGCGGATCGGCACCCTGGACCCCGGCGACCTGGTCCTGATCAAAGCCATCGACGGGCCCGAGGACGTGACCACGTTCGCCCAGGCCGAGGAGGAGGACTACGGCATGCCCGGCGAGGTCATCGCCTTCCGGCTGGAAGTCGACCAGCAGCAACGGACCATCATCCACCGGGCCATGACCTACGTGTCCATCGAGGGTGAGGGCGACCAGGCCCGGTACCGTGTGTACTGGAGCCAGGCCTGGGACGAACACGGCGACTGCGTCCGGACGCCGACGTACGTCTGCACGTTCAGCATCGACCAGGGGGTCACGATCGACGAGCTCGGCATCCAGGGCCAGAGCTTCACCCAGCCTGGCTTCATCACCAAGGGCGACAACGTCGCCTCGAACCCCGGCGCCGACCAGGCCCCGCCGGCCGATCCCACGGCAGGTGCGCTGGCCCCGCAGCCGATCCTGCCGAGCGCCGTGGTCGGGGAAGCCCAAGGCGAGGTCCCGGCCCTCGGCCTGCTCCGGGTCGCGTTCAGCGGTCAGACGCTGAAGAACGCCGAGATGCAAGGCCACGACGCCTGGCTACGCATCGGCAACGTCGTCGCCCCCCTGGATCTCTGGGGGTTGGTCCTTATCGAGCTCGGCCTGATGGTGACCGCCCCGTTGTTCGTCACCGTCGCCCGGGACTTCTTCCGCAAGCCCACGCGGAAGGTCACCGGTGAGCTCTCCGTCCTGGAGGAGATCTGGAAGGAGACACGCGCCAGGGATCCAGGTGACGGCAGGGCCTCCGAGGGCCGCCGGGGGACCGGTTCCCGCGATTGATCGCCCTTGCGGCGGGGTCGGCCCCATGGGGCAACGGTTTTCCGCAGCGGCTGCATCACCGGCGGTTGCTATGGACCTCCAGGATGGCCACCTGCGTGACCTGTTGATCGCGGGCGTGGTCGTCGGTGGCATCCTCCTGGGGCTCTACCTCTACACCGGCAACTGGCCGCCGCCGGTCGTGGTGGAGTCCAACTCGATGATGCACGTCGACCCAGACGAGTACAACTGCGTCGGCAGCCGGGCCGGCCCGGCCTGCGACCCGGGCTCCACCCGAGCCGAGGACGTGCCCTTCGGGCGCGTCGGAACCATCGATCCAGGGGACCTGGTCCTCGTCAAGAAGATCGAAAGCGCCTCGGACGTGGCCACGTTCGCCGACGGCGCCGACGAGCACTACAGCATGGCCGGCGAGGTCATCGTCTACTACACCCGCGGCCAGCGGGACACCACCCCGATCATCCACCGGGCGATGACCTACGTCGACCGCCAAGAACAGCCCAACGGGGACGCGACCTACACCGTCACGTGGTCGTCCGAGTGGGCGGTGCCCGACAGCGCCAACAGCTGCGACCTCGACGCTAGCGGCCAAGGCACGTGCACCTTCGGTGACGGGGGCGTGGAGATCGATGAGATCGGCATCAAGAGCCCCCGTCGGTTCCAGCACTCCGGCTTCATCACGAAGGGCGACAACGTCGTCGGCAACTTCGCCGCCGACCA
>CAYXGD010000346.1:0-2216 GCA_964464425.1 uncultured Thermoplasmatales archaeon | reverse complement strand
GCCGAGACCACCGCTCAAGAGCTCGTCGAGATGGAGCTTGCCCCGCGCCGAGCCCGCACCCGGCTTCGGGATGCGATCCTGGACGCCCTTCGCCGGATGGAACAGGAGGATGGCATGACCCGCCGCCAGGCGCTGGACCAGCTGTTCCCCGACATCGTGCTGGAGCAGCACCCCCTGGAGGTCCTGGTCACCAGCCTCATCTCCGGGTCCAACGTGCTGATCCTGGGCCCGCCCGGCAGCGGGAAGACGACGGTGGCCAAGGAGGTCTGGGATCTCTACGACAAGGAGCTGTTCGCCGTGTCCGGCTGCCCGGTCAACGACGACCCGTTCAGCCTGATCGCCCCGGGCTTCGCCCACCAGGTGCCCGCCTGCCCCTACTGCAAGGCCACCTACGGGGACGTCGAGCACGAGGACGTCGGCGAGTTCGAGCCAGAGCAGGTCGACCCGAACGACGTGCCGGTGCGCCGCGTGAAGCTGCGCGAAGGCCACGGGTTCGCCCGGGTCCAGGGCAGCCCCGAGGTCTTCCCCGACAACCTGACCGGCAGCGTGAACCTGGCCCGGCTCGAGGAGATCGGCGACCCCACCAGCCCCCTGGTCCTGGAACCGGGCAAGGTGCTCCAAGCCCACCGGGGCGTCCTGCTGGTCGACGAGGTCGGCAAGCTGCCACGCGGCACCCAGAACGTGCTCCTACAGGCCCTCCAGGAGGCCATCGTGAGCCCGGCCAAGACCCGGGAAACCTTCCCGGCCGACATGGTCGCGGTCTGCACCAGCAACCTGGCCGACCTGGGCAACATCACCGAACCCCTCAACGATCGTCTCAGCAACGTCCACACACCCTTCCCCCAGGACGCCCCCTCCAACCGACGGATCGTGGACCTGGGCGTGGCCAAGCACGACGAGGCTATGCACGTCCCCGGACCGTACCGGGAGGCAGCCGTGCGCCTGGTCATGCGCTGGCGGGAGAGGATGAACGGCGGCCGGGACCTCAGCGAGGTCGGCTCCAACCGGACCCTGATCGACATCGTCCAGAGAGCAGGGTCGTACGCGCTCTTGGCTGGGGATGCCCAGGTCGACGCCGAGGATCTCCGCCGGGGGGCCCTGGATGCCTTGTCCGGCCGGATCCGAGCCCGCAGCGCCGACGGGTTCGACGAGAACCGGCGCCTGGTCGAGTCCTTCGTCGAGGAGCACTGGCGACAGGCCGGCCGCGACGGCGCCGAGGACTACTGGTGTCGGTTCTTCGAGGGCGAGCTCAACGGCGACGAGAGCGAGGCCCGCCGGCTCGTCCAAGGGGTCCGCCAGGCCATCGAGCAGCACAAGGGCGACCCGTCCGGCATCCAGCAAGCCATGCGCTCCCACGGTGGGGATGAGCACGTGCGACGGTTCGCCCGGTTCGTCGAGGACGAGGAGAACCTGGACCGCGAGGCCACCGCCCGAGCCCTCCCCGAGGTGTTCGGGGCCCTGGAGGCCTTCGGCGTCTTCGAGGAGCGCTGACCCGTGAGCCGCATCTCCCTACCGAACTGCTCGCGCCAACGCCGCCAACAGCTGCTGAGCCAGCGCCAGCGGCGGGAGGCCATCCGGGCCCTAGCCACCGGCGGCGAGCAGGGCCTGGAGGCCTGGCTCGAGGCCGAGGCCCAGCGCGACCCGGAGATCCGGGAGCGGATCGCCGGCCAGCGCGAGCGCCTGGAGCGGCAAGCCAAACGGGAGAAGCGCCGGATCGAGGCCGAGACCCGGGAACAGAAGACCGAGCTGGAGGACACCTGGGAGACCGAGAGGCAGCGCCTGGCGGAGAAGCGCGAGGCCCTGATGGAGCGCCTGGAGACGACCCGGTCCAGCGGTGCCTCCACCGAGGCCCTGGCCGAGCGATCGGACGTGCTTCGCACGGTGGTCGGGCGCCAAGGGACCCAGGATCGGCCAGGCCTGTGGGAACGGACCAAGGCGCTCTTGCTGCGCGTCTGGCTGTGGATCGTGGGCCTGTGGAGCCGTTTCGTGCGCTGGCTGCGCGGCCAGCGGCCCGAGACCCCGCGCAGGGCTACCATCGAGCTGCCCGACGGGCGGATCCTGGACCTTCCCTCCCTGCTGGCCGGTAACCCGGAGCTCCGGGTCGAGGTCCGGCGCCGGATGACCGGGGAGGGCTTCTCCGAGCGGCTCAAAGCGCTGTGGCGCCGGATGATCGGCCGCGAGGACTACGTCGAGATGGCCGAGAAGCTGATGCGCGA
>CAYXGD010000345.1:0-2218 GCA_964464425.1 uncultured Thermoplasmatales archaeon | reverse complement strand
CGGGTCTCCGGCGTGATCAACGTCACGTGGGAGGTCAGCGACGCCGAGGGCGACAGCGTGACCATCTCGGGCGTCCAGGCCAGCCCGGCCGTCGGGCAGGCGCTGAGCTTGACCGCCGCCGACGGGCAGGCCACGCTGGACACGACCCAGCTGCCTGAGGGTGGGTTGACCATCACGGTCGACGCCAGCGACGGCACGGCGACCGGCAGCGACACGGTCCAGGTCATCGTCGACAACCTGGCACCCGCACCGGCGTGCGATCCCGATGCGCAGGCCGAGGCCGGCCAGGAGTTCGAGGTGTGCTTCGAGCTGGAGACCGAGCCCTCGGTCACCCAGATCGAGCTGCAGTACGTCCGCAACGGGGAGGTCGTGGTCTCCAAGACGCTTGAGCCGTCCGAGGACGGCCAGTACCGGACCACGGTCACCTTCCCCGAGGCTGGCACGTACACGCCCAAGGTCGTCAAGACCTACGAGGACGGCAGCACCGAGGAGACCACGTTCGAGACCCAGTCCGTGGCCGAGGCGCTCAGCGATAAGCCCTTGGCCACCTTCGTCGGTATGCTCGTCGTGGCGATCGCGGTCCTGGCGGTCGCTGGTTACGCGGCCTTCGGGAGGTGGAACTAGATGGCAGACGCCTACGGACGACAGGACGACGGGTTCGAGCCGGATATGAGAGAGTGGACGCCGGACATGCGGCGCCGGGCCAGCATCGGCGTCTTCGCCGTGGCCGCTGTGCTCGTCCTCGTCGGCGTGATCTTCTACTTCGCGGCCCCCGGCACCGCCAGCTGGCTGCTGATCGCCGCCATCGTCGTCCTGGTCCTCCTGCTCCTCCTGGAGCTGGCCATCGTGGCCACCGGGATCGCCACCGAGGAGAACAGCGGGCCCCAGTGGCTCCGCGGAAGCGCCGCCGAGACCCAGCAGGCCGGTGTCTCCTCCGTGCCCCCGGCCCACGAGGAGGACGCCGAGGACCTGGAGGAGATCGACCTGCGCTGCCCCCAGTGCCAGGAGCTGTTCACCGTCCAGGACACCGGCGAGCGGCCGCTTGAGATCGACTGCCCCCACTGCGGGGCCCACGGCCAGGTCGACCTGCCCGCTGAGCACGACCACGCCCACGACGAGGACGCCCACGACGAGGACGCCCACGAGGATGAGGGTGCCGAGACCCAGATGGGTGGCGGGTTGGCCGACGAGCCCCTGCCCGGCCTCGAGGACGAAGAGGGGGACGCGGAGCCCGACGAGGATCTCCCGAGCATCTCCCTCAAGTGCCCGGCCTGCGGGACCCAGTTCGACGTCGAGGACGACGGCGAGCGACCCCTGAAGACGACCTGCCCCGGGTGCGGCAAGAGCGGGAAGCTCAAGTAGCCAGGCCGAACCGTCGGCCGGGGATGACCCGGCCGGCGGCCCCGGCTCACCGGCGCCCAGGCGTGTCCTCCCGGCCCTGGGCACCGCGCCGTCCCATACCGCACCTCTCTTACCTGTCTCCTGCTCTAACCTGGTCCAGGCAGCGCCATGCGACGCACCAAGATCCTGGCCACGCTCGGACCCGCCTCCAGCGACTACGAGACGATCGAGCGCATGGTCCAGGCTGGCCTCGACGGCGCCCGGCTCAACTTCAGCCACGGCACCTACGAGGATCACGCCGAGCTGGCCGACCTGGTCCGCGAGGCCGCCCAAGCGGTCGGGCGCCCGGTCTCCCTGGTCCAGGACCTCCAGGGGCCCAAGATCCGGGTCCGGGACGTCCAGGATGGTGAGATCCAGCTGGCCGAAGGCAGCCAGGTCCGCGTGGACGCCGCCGAGGCCACCGGCGACCCGGGGTACCTGCCCGTCGACGATCCCCGCGTGGTCGAGGGGGTCCAGGTCGGTAGCCAGGTGCTCCTGGGGGACGGGGAGGTCGCTCTGGACGTGACCGAGGTCGAGGACGACGCGTTCATCGCCAGGGTCGTCCAAGGCGGGGCCGTCCGCAGCGGGGCTGGGATCACGCCTCGAGGCCTCTCCCTGCCCGGTGGCCTGACCGAGAAGGACCAGGAGGATCTGCTCTACGGCCGCAAGCTCGGCGTCGACTACCTCGCGGTGTCCTACGTCTCGACGTCAGCCGACGTGGCCGACGCCAAGGAGCTGCTGGCCGCCAAGGGCGAGTCCACCCCGGTCATCGCCAAGATCGAACGCCAGCAGGCCCTGGACAACATCGAGGCCATCGTGGACGCCAGCGACGGCATCC
>CAYXGD010000344.1:0-2222 GCA_964464425.1 uncultured Thermoplasmatales archaeon | reverse complement strand
ACGGCACGCACTCGTCGCAGTCGGCCTTGAGCACGGCGTCGATGTCGCTGCGGATGGTCCGGGCCGCGCCCATGACGCTGGCGTGGCTCAGGCCCTCGTCGCTGATGGCCTTGACGGACTTGAGCTCGCCGTCGCTGACAGCGGGGATCCCGCAGTTCAGGATATCGCACCCGATGTCGTCGAGGAGCTTGGCCAGCTCGACCTTCTCCTCGAGCGTGTAGTAGACGCCCGGGGTCTGCTCGCCGTCCCGCAGGGTCTCGTCCCAGAGCACAAGCTCGTCGGGCAGCTGGAAGCCGTGATCTGGTTCGGTGGTCCAGTTGTGCGTGACGACGTCCTCACCCTCGGGCATCCTCTGTCACCGTGCCAGGCAAGGACGTGGGAGGGATAAAGGCTTGACCTGGCACCCTCCCAGCTCGGTTCAGCGCGCGTGCACCCGGACCGGCACCTCACCCTCTGGCCGGAGCGTGATGCTGGGATCCGTGCCGGGCGGTTCGTCGGTGAGCGGTTCGAGGCGGTAGGCCTGGGCGACGGTGGCGATGATGAGCTTGGCTTCCAGCAGGGCGAAGCTGCTGCCGATGCAGGTCCGGGGCCCGCCGCCGAAGGGGAAGTACGCGAACCGAGGCAGGCGGTCCTCGAGGCCGTCCTGCCAGCGGCTCGGTCGGAAGCTCGACGGGTCGTCGTAGAAGCGCGGATCGCGGTGCATGACCCACTGGCTCATCATGAACTGGCTGCCGGGTGGGAAGGTGTAGCCGCCGAGGGTGACCGGTTCGATGGCCTTGCGGCCGATGGCCCAGGCCGGCGGGTACAGCCGCATGGCCTCGTCGATGACCGCCTCCAGGTAGGCCAGCTCCTCCAGATCATCGACCGTGGGCGCCTGGCCACCCAGCACGTCGTCGAGCTCGTCGTGGAGGCGGGCCTCGATCCCGGGGTGGCGTCCGAGCAGGTCGAAGGTCCAGGTGAGGGTCAGGGCGGTGGTCTCGTGGCCAGCGACCAGGAGGGTGACCAGCTCGTCCCTGAGCGCCTGGTCGTCGAGCTGGCCGGCCTCGTCCCTGGCGGCCATCAGGCGGCTGAGCAGGTCGTCCCCTCGCTCGTCCCGGGCCTGACGGCGGGTGATCAGCTGGTCGATCATCGCGCTCAGGTCCCGCACACCCTTCCGGTAGGCCAGGTTGCTGGGGATCGGAACCTGGCTCGGGAGCAGGCTGATCAGGCGGTTCTTGGGCTTGAAGCGTGCCATGATCGCGTCCAGGGCCTGGCCGATGGCCTCTGTCCTCTCGGCCACGTCCACGCCGAACAGGGTCTTGGCCGCGATCCGCAGGGTCAGGGCCATCGTCGCTGGCTGGAGCGGGATCGGTTGCCCGTCCTCCCACGTGTTGATCGTGGCCTGGGTGAGCTCGACCATGGCCTCCCCGTAGGTCTTGATCCGCTCGGGCCGGAAGGCGGGTTGCGCCAACTGGCGGTGGGCCAGCCAGGTCTCGTCCTCGGCGGTGAGCAAGCCCCGGCCCAGGGCTTCCCCGAGCGTGTCCCGCATCCGGTCGTGCTTGTGGAAGCGCTGGTGTTGGCGGACGAGGATCTGCTCGATCAGGTCAGGGTCGCTGACCAGCGTGTAGGTCTGGTGGGCCACGCGGAACCGGGCCAGCGGGCCGTGGTCGCGGGCCAGCTCGGTCAGGAACCCGGGGGCATCCTCGCTGAACTCGGGCAGGTGCCCGAGGAGGAGGTGCCCCTCAGGGGACGGAAGCTCGGGCCTGCCCACGCTGCTCCCAAGCTGCACGTCACAGCATCCCATGCCCGGTTCAAAGGCGTTGGCCTCCGGTGGCAGGCTCCAGAGCCCCCGGGCGAAGGGTCAACCCCCGTTTAGTCGCCCCTCGCGTGACAGCCGTGCCCTCATGCCCTCTGGCTCGGGTGCTGGTCCGGCTGGGCCGGCCAGACCCAGCCACACGAACGGGAAGATCGACGCCGGGGCTGGCGTCCAAGATGGAGGCGACGAGCGTGGGAGGCCCATGCTAGGACGACGGGTAGCAGCCCTGGCGCTCGTGATCTGCTTGACCGGGTCCGCCCTGGCCTTCCACGACACCTACAACTACGACGGGTTCGACCGTGAGAGCCTGGAAGGCATGCTCGCCGAGGATGGATCCGTGCTGCGCGCCCAGGGCCAGCCGGTCCTCCAACAGCACGCCACGTTCGTCGAGCTGATCGAACAGGATCGCAACGAGACCGCCGACATC
>CAYXGD010000343.1:0-2231 GCA_964464425.1 uncultured Thermoplasmatales archaeon | reverse complement strand
ACCTACGACTACTTCGTCGAGACGATCCTCGGCGAGGACACCGCCCCCCGCCAGGACTACACGCCCAGCGCCGATGACAACGTCCTCGTCGAGGGCGTGGCCCAGTCCGAGGACGCCTTGGGCTACTTCGGCTTCGCCTACTACGACGAGAACCGCGATCGGCTCAAGGCGGTGCCGATCCAGGACGGCCAGGGCCAGGCCGTGGCGCCCAGCCTCGAGACCATCGGAGACGGCAGCTACTCCCCGCTCTCCCGGCCGATCTTCATGGTGACCGACGGCGTGCCTGCGCCTGGAACCTCGCTGCACACGTACTTCGAGTACGCGATGGGGGACGGCCAGGACCTTGTCCCCCAGGTCGGCTACGTCCCGCTGGACGAGGCGACCCTCGAGGATCAACGCGCCCGACTGACCAGCGGCGCGTCCTGAGGCCCGACGACCACTCTCTTTCCCCTCTCTATATCCTATATATTCTCTATATCCCTATGGAGCATCTGTAGGAAAGGGGTATGGAGGGGCGACCAGGTGGTGGCGTCTGTGCTGACGGCGGAGCGCCCGGTCCCCCGCGAGGGTCCGGGACGGGCATCCCACGGTCCAGCCTGTCGCGGGGGCCCATGCTGATGGCCAGCGCCACCGACGATCGGAACCTCGAGCAAGCGCTGTCCTCCGGCGTCGGGCGTGAGGTCGCCCGGTACAAGGAGAAGGGCATCCGTTGGCTCCTGTTCCTCTCAGCCTTCTTCGCCGTGGTCGTCACCGGCGCCATCTTCTACGTCCTGCTCTCGAACTCGATGACCTTCTTCGAGACCGTCGGCGTCGTCGAGTTCCTCACGGGGACCACCTGGGAGCCGGTCAGTGGGATCTACGGGATCCTGCCGCTGGTCAACGGCACCCTGATGGTCACGGTCGGCTCGGCCCTGCTGGCGGTCCCCTTGGGCCTTGCCACAGCCATCTACCTCAGCGAGTTCGCCTCCCAGCGTGTCCGCTCGATCCTCAAGCCGGCCATCGAGATGCTGGCCAGCGTCCCCAGCATCGTCTTCGGCTTCTTCGCCGTGGTCGTGATCTCCCCGATCCTCCAGCAGCACCTGGGCGCCGAGGTCTTCAACGCCCTCAACGCCGTGATCGTGCTGACCTTCATGGTCCTCCCGATCATCACCTCCATCGCCGAGGACGCCATCTCGGCGGTCCCCGAGGACCTCAAGCATGGCGCTCTTGCCCTGGGGGCAACCCGGTGGGAGGTGGCCACCCAGGTCACCACCCCGGCGGCTCTGTCGGGCATCATCGCCGGCTCGCTGCTCGGCTTCGCCCGAGCGATCGGCGAGACCATGGCCGTCACCCTGGCCGCCGGCGCCCGACCCAGCATGGCCCTCAACTTCCTGGAGAGCATCCAGACGATGACCGCGTACATCGCCCAAACAGCGCAGGGCGACATCGTCCAAGCCGGTCCCCGGTTCTACTCGCTGTACGCCGTCGGCCTGGTCCTGTTCGTGATGACCTTCCTGATCAACGTCGGCGCCCAGCGCATCATCCGGCGCTACCAGGAGGTCTACGAGTGACCGACGATCCCGCCATCGAGCTCGACGAGCTCTCCACGGGACGCAAGCTCAAGGGGTGGCTCGGCCGCGGGCTCCTGGCCGTGGCCTCCAGCCTGGCGGTCCTCATGCTCGGTTGGCTGATCTGGCGGACCGCCAGCATCGGCCTGCCCCACGTCGACCTCGCGTTCTTGACGAACTTCCCCAGCAGGGATCCCGCCATGGCGGGCATCAAGTCGGCGCTTGTCGGCTCGATCTGGCTCGGGTTCCTCACCTTGGGGCTCTCCCTGCCGATCGGCATCGGCGCAGCCATCTACCTGAACGAGTACGCCGAGCCCTCCCGGCTCAACCGGATGATCCGGACGGCCATCGCCAACCTGGCCGGCGTCCCGAGCGTCGTCTTCGGGCTCCTGGGCCTCGTGCTGTTCGTCCGCTGGCTCGGCTGGGGTCAGGTCCTGCTCGCCGGGGCCTGCACCCTGGCCCTGCTCAGCCTGCCGATGATCGTGGTATCGACCGAGGAGGCGCTCAAGGCGGTCCCCCAGTCGGTCCGGAACGCCGCCTTCGGTCTGGGCGCCACCCGCTGGCAGGTCGTCAAGGATCACGTCCTACCGTCGGCCATGCCCGGCATCCTCACCGGCAGCATCCTGGCGCTGGCCCGGGCCATCGGCGAGACCGCCCCCCTGATCATCGTCGGCGGCGCCACCG
>CAYXGD010000342.1:0-2232 GCA_964464425.1 uncultured Thermoplasmatales archaeon | reverse complement strand
GCTTGACCCCGCCGTGCTCGCCGGCGAAGCCGTAGCCTTGCTTGCTGAGGAGGTCGCGCAGCTCCTGGCGCATGGAGCCGGGACCCGGCATCCGGGACTTATGGGTTTCCCCTGAGGCCCAGGACCCGGGTCGTGCAGGTCGGATCGATCCCGGCTGACCCTTCGACGTCGTATCGGCAGCCTTCAAGACCCCCGGCTTGCGTGGCTGGCCCATGCGCAAGGGAGCCGTGGTCTTGGGTGCCATCTTGGTGGCTGGTGGCCTCTTCCTGATGTACAACGACAGCGGGGCTGGCGCGTGGTCGACCACCCAGCCGGACCTGGCCATGACGAGCCACGGCGACAGCTACAGCGGCCAGATCATCAGCCTGGCCACACCGGTGGTAGGCGTCAACGTGCCCGACGTCGGCCCGTTGCAGACCAGCCAGAACCTCGTCCAACTGGACGTGGACTCGGGGACCCAGGCCCTGGCCCTGGACCTATCGGCCGACATCACCACAGGCCACGGCGAGCTGGACATGCTCGTCGCGCCGCCTGGCTGCGAGCTCAACACCGGGTGCGAGATCGAGGTCACCACGAGCGGTGGCCAGGCCACCTGGGAGACCCCGGACCCCGCCGAGGGCGCGTGGACCATCCGGTTCTTCTTCGATGCACCCGGCGGCGGGATCGCCGGTTGGACGCTGGAGGTCACCGAGACGGTCCCGGCCGGGTGACACCTCATCCGTCGGCGATCAGCTCGAGCTTGCGTGAGCGCGGCAGCTGCTTGATCTCCCACTCCCGAGCGCAGGCCGCCGAGCGTGTGTCGAACGTCTCGGCGTGGACCAGCTCGACCGGGGTCCGACCGCGGGTGTACCGGGCGCCGGCGCCCTCGTTGTGCTCGGCCACCCGCCGCTCCACGTCGGTCGTGTACCCGGTGTAGAGGGTCCCGTCGGCGCACACGACGATGTAGACGTGGTGGGCCACCGGATCATCCAGCGGGTTCCTCCTCGACGAAGGTTCTGGTCCTCCCATGGCCGCTGGGGCTCGCAGGACCTAGCCACAGCCTCCTATAACCGCCAGCCGGTAGCTTCGTCCATGCGGAGCACCGTGCTGCTGATGGGGCTGCTGATGATCACCGCCGGATGCCTTGGCAGCCAGGACGACGGCGGCCAACCGGGGCCCGGCGGCGAGGGCGCAGGCCCTGCGGGCACCTCGTGGACCAGCGACACGTACGACGGGGAGGTCACCGGCGCCACGGCGCCCGGGGCCGGCTCGGTCTCCCAGGGCGGCGGCGACACCGCCGCCTTCACGGTCCAACCGGGCACCCGGGTCGCCTACCTCAACGTGACCACGGAGGGCGGCGATCTGGACATGCAGTACGGCCCCGGGTGCCAGACCGATCCGACCATCGCGTGCAACAACACGGCCACCACCGAGGACGGGAACCTGAGCATCCAGCTCGACGCGCCGGCGCCGGGCGACTGGGAGGCCTACTTCTTCGTCGCCGAGAGCACGGCGGCCGGCCAGGTCAGCTGGACGCTGCAGGTCACGCAGGGCGTCGAGGCCCGCTAGGCCTGGGGGCCAAGGAGAGCCCTGTAGGGCTGGCGACGGGTTCGGCGGGTCTAGACCCAGGCGCCGGGGAAGCGCTGGGTCGGTCGCTCACCGGTCGGCCAGCTGCCCGACGATGACGAAGGTCCCGTCATCGCGGGCGTGGGCCTCTGGCATCACGATCCTGCCGACATCCCCGGTCCGGTCAGCGTGCGTGCCGTCGCACGGGTAGGCGCAGATCCCCTCGGCCCGGACGGCGGTCAGCGTTGTGTCCGGTCCCGGGTAGGGGTCGGCCTCCCGGAACGGTTGGGGGTCCAGCTTCTGGTCGGCGAACTCCCGGGTCACGTGGAGGCGATCGATGGGCACGTCCTGCTCGACGTACTGGTTGGCTCGCTTGAGCCACGCGGCCAGGTCGTTGGGGTCCAGGTGCCAGGCGTGCAGGTCGAAGCGGAAGCAGCCCCCACCCTTGACCTCGGGGCTGCGGGCCAGCTCGGGCCCGCCCATGCTCACCATGGCCTTGAGGAACAGGTGCATGGCCGTGTGCGCCCGGGAGTCCAGCTCGCGCCGGGCCTGGTCGACATGGCACTGCAGCTCGGATCCTACCGATGGCGCCCGGCCGTCGATCCGATGCCAGATCTCGCCGTGCTGCTCGAACACCGAGATCAGGTCGTGCTTGTTCCCGCCCTTGACCCAGACGGTGCCCAGGTC
>CAYXGD010000341.1:0-2234 GCA_964464425.1 uncultured Thermoplasmatales archaeon | reverse complement strand
TCCTCGAAGGCCAGGGTGTGGTACCGGTACGAGTGCCGGCTGGACGGCTCCAGGCCCTCGGGGTAGGGCTGGTCCTCAGGGAACTCGGCCCGGTCGGCGTGGTCGTGGTTGGGGCAGGCGTTGCAGTCGCCGTGGAAGTGGCCGTGGAGCTTGACGTCGACCCGGCCGATCACCGTGTTGTTGTTGACGTCCCCCCGGTGGTACCCGTCGAAGTTCCAGACCAGGTCGTCGGGCAGGGGCTCGGGGCCCGTGTCCGACAGGAAGGTCTCGACCACGCCGTTGTCGGGTCGCGGCCCCACGTGGTTCTCGCGGAAGGTGCCACCGAAGTGGCGCAGTTGGCCGATCACCTTGATCTCGTTGTGCTCGAAGAGACCGGCGGTCGTGTCGGCTCGGCGGTCGACGTTCTCGTTGACCCGGAGGTCGAGGATGTGGTTGTGGTGGACGTAGACCTCGGGCCCGACGTAGTTGAGGGTGAGCTGGCCCTCGATGTACGAGTTCTTGATGATCAGCGGCCGGCTCGTGTCCTTGACGGTCAGGTCGCCACGGACCCGGAAGCCGTCGATGACGTAGGGATCCTCCAGGGTCCCGCTCCCGGTGACGTAGCCCTTCTCGACCATCTCGGCCAGGCCGTCGTCGCCGACGACCCGGAAGGAACCGAGCTGGTGGGGGAGCTCGGAGGCCTCGGCTCGGCTCGGGATGTGGCCGTCCCCGCCGGAGAGGGCATGCTCGTGGCTGGGATCGATGGCCTTGACCTGGTCGTAGCCCTTCTGCTTGGTCAGCCCGCTGTCCGAGGCGTTGCCCTCGGTAGCGTTGGAGGGCGCGTGCTGGTGGTCGTGGCCATCGCTCACGTTCCCGGTCGGCTCGGCGCGATGGTTGGTCACCTCGTCGGAGGCGGGGTCGCCACCGGTGCCCGGGATCGGGGCTCCGAGCAACCCGGCGGCCAGGGTGCTGGTCAACAGCAGGCCTGCGATCAGCGCGACAGCGTGGACAGCTCGACGGCGCATCGCTCCCAGGGTCCCTCGCGGCCCTTATCAAGAGACTGGATGGACGCTTTGACAGAACCGCGCTGAACCCCTATGTTCGCCGTCGAAGGTCCCGACGATAAAAATAGAGGTGTCATAACGACGGGATGGCGGGGAGATGCCTGTCGGCCGCGGCGGCGGGATCGGACCCGGCTCATCCCTCGTAGGTGATCTGGCCGTCGGCCGGCGTGCCGACGATCTCGATGCCTTGGGGTCCGGCCTTGGCCGTGTCGTTGGCATCCCGGAAGCGGGCGCCCTCGACGAAGAGGGTGTCGTTGGGTTTGCCGCCGTCGAGCTCGATCGCGCCTTGGGTCTCGAGGGTCGCCTGCTTCACGCGGACGTCGCCCCGGGCCGCAAGGTGGAGCGACCCTGTGGCTCGGAGGCTGGCCTGGTCCACGGCGATCTCGTCGCCGGCGGTCAGACCTAGGTCGGTCCCGGCGCGCAGGGTGCTAGCGACCACCTGGATGGCGCCCCGCCGGGCGTCGATGGTCAGGGCGCCGGCCGCCTCGATCTCGAGGCTGTGACCGCGGACGGTCGTCTGGGCGTCCAGGTCGACGCTGTCCGCCGTGGACCGCAGGTAGGCGCCGGTGACGTCGAGCTCGTCGCCGCTCTCGACGGTGAGGGTCCCCTGGGCCTCGGCGACCAGGTCGCTGAGCATCGCGCGCTGGCCGCTGATCAGGCTCAGTTCAGCCGGCGAGGTCAAGCGGACCTCGACGACCAGGTGGCCACGGCTCCCGGCCTCCAGGTGGATCGAGGCGTCGGTCGGTTCGATGGGTCCAACGCTCTTGGGGACGACCAGGCCGTGGCGAGGATCGGAGACCACGTAATGGCCATCGAGGATCTCCTGGTCGGGGATGGCGACGTCGACACCCTCGGTGTAGCGGTTGTCGTTGTTGGCGTCCTCGTAAGCGAACCACGGATCGTGGCTCCCGTCCTGGACGACCTCGGCCTCGAAGGAGGCCCCGGCCGGCTCGACATCCTGCAGGTTGGCGAACGTCCCCTGGGCCTGGAGGAACGCGCCGACGCCGGCGACCAGCAGGGCCACAGCCATGACGAGCCGCATCATCGCCGGACCACCTCGAAGCTCTCGCCGGAGGGTCGAGCCGGCGGGCGCTGGGTGACCACGTCGAAGCGGTCGGGCGTCTCGTCGTCCTCGAGCAGGTTGCGCAGCTCGAAGCCGACGGTCAGGATGCTGAGGACGACCAGGACCAG
>CAYXGD010000340.1:0-2252 GCA_964464425.1 uncultured Thermoplasmatales archaeon | reverse complement strand
TCTCGCTGACGAAGAGCACCGTCTTGTCCTGGGCCATCAGCTCGGCGATGAGGTTCACGATGGTCTGGGACTTCCCGGTGCCCGGCGGTCCTTCCACGACCAGGTTGCGTCCGGCCTTGACGTCCTCGATCACCGCGGTCTGGGAGGGGTCGGCGTCGAGGACCTGGTTCACGTCGGTGGCCGAGAGGCGCTGGTCGACCTCGTCCTCGGGGAACCCCTCACCGGGGTCGGGGGCCTGGGTCGGATCCAGGATGGCCCGGACCAGGGGGTGCTCCCACGGCGGTTGGTCCTCGGGCCACTCCTCGGGATCGAGATCCTTGTACATCGACAGGTTGGTGAACTTGAAGAACCCGAGCTCGATGCGAGGGACCACCTCCCACCCATCGATGCCGGCTACCGCGTCGCCGACGGCCTTCAGGTAAGCGTAGAGCCCGTCCTTGTCCTCCGGGGTCTCCAGGTCCGGCAGCTCCACGCCGCGGTCCTGGAGCTTGAGCTGGAGGGACAGGTTCGTGTCGAGGTCCTGACCGGTCCAGGCCACCTTGAACGCGCTCTTGGCTTTCTCACGCTGGATCTGGACGGGGATGAGGACCAGGGGTGCCAGCCTGGCCTCCGTCTCGTCTGGCGGCGTCCACGACAGGAAACCGACGGCGAGGTGGAGGGCGTTGTACCCAGCGTCCTCGATGAGCGTGCGCGCCTTGTTGTCGATGTGGAACAGCCGCTTCTGGAGGTCGCGTTCGGTGTGGATGGTCGAGAGGAACCTGTCGGTGTGCTTGTCGGACAGGTCCACCCCCGGCGGCGGGAGCTCCCACAAGAGCTGGGAGGCCTCGTCGGTGCGCCCCTCGATGGTCTCAGGCGCCTCCTCGGTCCCGTCCTCCTTGGGGAGGAACTCCATCCGGCGGTTCTGGATCACGAGCCGATGGAAGACCTCGCGGGGGATCTCGTCGGTCACCGAGACCGTGCTCCGGCTGTAGGCCCGGTAGCTCAACAGGGGGTTGCGCAGGGTCAGGTCAAGGAGCTCCTCCCGGACGCGCTCCAGCTCGGTCTGGACGTCGGTCATGGTCGTCCTCGTGGTGGCCGCAGCGGGTATATGCGTATAGGGGTTGGCTCGTCGAAACGTCCGGAGGGAGCGTGCGGCGAACAAGGCCCTCGGGTTCGAGGGTCAAGGGTCCGGCTTGCCGTCTGGCCCTGGTCGACGCAGCCGGGGGAGGAACCTGCCCGTCCGGTCGCGGTAGGCCCGGTAGGCGTCCCCGAACCGTTCCTCCAGGGCCGCCTCCTCGAGCGGGGTCCGCCAAGCCACCATCACCCCGGTGCCCACCAGGATGAGGCCCAGCGGCCAGAGCCCCGTGAGCAGCAGGTTGCTGGTCCAGAACATCAGGCCGATCATGTAGAGCGGGTGCCGGACGTACCGGTAGGGGCCCCAGGTCACCAGCTCGTGCTCCTCACGGGTGACGTGGGTCGGGGTGATGTTCTCCCCCAGGCTGGCCAGCGTCCAAGCCATCAGCGGGAGCTGGGCCGCCGCACCGACCAGACCGACCACACGAAGCCACGTCGGCGGATCCAGAAGGGCCCAAGGGATCCAGGCCGGGACGACGAGGTAGAGGCCGACGAAGACGAACGCGGCGAGCATGAGGGCCCGGATCAGCCATGCGATCGGCGCCGGATCCCGGCTGCGGGGGACCTCGCCCCGCTGCTCGTCGGCCTTGCGACGGAAGAGCGCGCTGGTCCCGAGCCCCAACAGCAGGAGGGCCAGCAGCGCGACGCGCCAGGTCAGGGGTTCGGCCACACCGGGACGATGCGCTGACCCGGGTCAAAGAGGTTACCTTGGAGGCCGGGGCGCGGTGGAGGGGGTGTCGGTCGAGCCGCAGGTCATGCGCGAGGCCCTGGGCCCCGGTCCCCGCCAGGGTTCAGCCGTCCGGCCACAGGGGGCGTTCGTGGTCCGGTGGGAACGTGCCCGCCTCCGTCCTGCGGCGGGGGCGGCGGACCGGTCCCCAGGTTCGCACGGTCGCTGACGCTAGCTCGTGCGGCGTCCCGGCCCCGGCGGCCGATCTCCCCATCCTTCGACCCATCCGCTGCGCTGTGGGTGCGGTCCTGCGCGGTCCCGGTCGGTTGGCCCCCTTGTGCGTTGCCCTCCGGCCAACCGCCGGGTTCACACGTCCACCGCTCCTGCTGGGCCGCGGCGGACGTGGAACTTCGCAGCCGTCAGGCTATGCAGATGGTGTCCTGACGGCTGAGAAGTGGGCCCGACCTGATTC
>CAYXGD010000339.1:0-2255 GCA_964464425.1 uncultured Thermoplasmatales archaeon | reverse complement strand
CCTCCTTGTCGACGTGCTCGCTCATCTGGGCACCCCCGGCTGGGCGATGATCCTGATGGGCAAAGGCGTTCTGGGCTCGGCCGGTTCGTCCATGCTTCTCGACATCGTGGTTCTCACCATCAGCGACCAGGGAGGCTGGTGCCATAACACAGCGACGTTGTTTGCAGCGCAAACCCGATCAGCCGGGAGCCGGCGCTGGGTGGAGAGAGGGTGAGCCGCGGTGCCAGCAGCCCGGCCGGATGAGCCTCCGACCGGTCCCCGGGCGGCGATCCCGTGCCGCTGGCACCGAAGCCTGAGGCAGGCTCTCCGGTGGGCGGTGTTTGAAGGTTCCCCCAACGGCCGTGCCCCCTTGGGGGCCCGGTGGAGGCAGGCGGTCAGCGCCGGGCCCGGCCCGTGCCGAGGTAGCTGGGCCGGCTGCACCGGCTGCACAACGTCTCGACCACCAGGCCAGCCAACCGGCGGGGGACGCGATGCGCCAGGCGTTGGCCGCAGCCAGCGCAGACGAGGCCGTCCGCGCCGACCGGCGCAGGCTCGGCCTGGGAGGCTTGCGGGCTCGGCGAGGGGGCGATCGGCGAGGAGGTCGCACGGGTCAAGGGAACCTGGCCAGGCCGGCCTGGCATAAGCCCTCCCGCAGAGCTCCCCTCTTCCCGTCGGACCCCAGGGGAGCTTCGGGACCGTGGACCTTCCCCCACGCCCCGGACCGGCGTCCGTTCCAGTACCTTCAAACCCCAGGGTCCCCATCCTGGCCCGCCAGATGGCCGCTGTCCTCGTCCTGTGCATCGACCGCGACAACGACTTCGGGGTCAAGACCGGCGTCTCGACCCCGATCATCGGTCGCGACGCCAACCTGGACGCCGCCATCGGCCTGGGCCTGGCCGACCCCGAGGACACCGACACCAACGCGCTGCTGGCCGGCATCAACGTGTACGACGACATGGTCCGCCAGGGTCACGAGGCCCAGATCGCGACCATCTGCGGCCATCGGAACGTCGGCTCGACCAGCGACCGTATCCTCTCCAAGCAGCTCGACGAGGTGCTCGAGAGCCTGGAACCTGCCAGCTGCATCCTGGTCACCGACGGTGCCGAGGACGAGTTCATCCTGCCCCTGATCACCTCGCGGATCCGGGTCGATGCCGTCAAGCGGGTCATCGTCCGCCAGAACCAGGACATCGAGGGCGTCTACTACGTCATCAAGCGGGCCCTCGAGGACGAGAAGATCCAACGCACCGTCTTCGTCCCGCTAGCCATCGGGCTTCTGATCTACGGCCTGGCCGCCATCACCGGCTACCAAGCCGTCGGCTTAGGCGCGATCGCTCTGGCTGTCGGCATCTACTTCATCGTCAAGGGCTTCCAGCTGGAGGACGCCATCGCCAAGCTCCTGGCCGACTTCTACGAGGGCCTGGTCTCCGGCCGGATCACCCTGTTCACCAGCTTCTTCAGCATCGCGGTCCTGCTCGGCGGGTTGATCTTCTCCTGGCAGGACGTCCAGGCCTTGGGTGCCCAAGCCACACCGTTAGGCAAAGCCATCCGCTTCATCACCAGCCTGATCTGGTGGGCGGTCTCCGCAGCCCTGCTCGTGGCCATCGGCCGCGTCGTCGACGCCTACGTCAAGGAGCGCGAGATCCTCTGGGGCTACTGGCCGCTGCCCTTCGCCATGGTGGCCACCGGCCTGTTCTTCACCGGGCTGCTCCACGTGGCCAGCCGCATCGAAGGGAACGTGCCCGCCGGCGAGCTCCTGAAGATGCGCGACTTCCTGTTCATGATCGGCGCCGTCGGCGTCGGGTTCCTGGGCTGGTCCAGCCACCGGTACGTGCAACACCGCCTGGACCGCAAGCGGGGCCAAGCCAACGAGGCCCGACCCCCGGACCTGCCGGCCCCCGACGAGGGATCGTGATGCCCCCGGATCGGCCACCTGCCGGCGTGGACCCGGCTGCCCACCATGCCCTGGCCGCCGACCGGCTCGACCTGGACACCACGGCCGACGCCCAGGCGGCCCAGCACCTCTCCCAGCTCCTGCTCGAGAGCGAGGTCGACGTCGTCGACCCGGACCGGCTCGGCAAGCAGCTGGCCGGCCGGCCCGCGATCCTCCTTGGCCCCGCCAAGGGCGGCGTCAAGGCGGTCCGAGCCCAACCACCCACCAAGCCGCTGATCGTCGCCGGCTCGGCCGTCGAGCTGGCCATGCTCAACGACCTGGCCCCCCGCCTGATCGTCACCGACCTCGACGGCTCCCCCGGCGCCCACACGACCCTCTCCCG
>CAYXGD010000338.1:0-2263 GCA_964464425.1 uncultured Thermoplasmatales archaeon | reverse complement strand
CATCTGCGTGGTAGCCGGCGGCGCCTTCCGCCGCCGCTGCCGCGCCACCGTCCCCGGTCGCCAGAGAGGGTGCCTGCGCGGCGGCCATGCCGGCCGACAGGAGCAGTGCGGTCATCAACGCGAGCGTCATCTTGGAAGCGGTTCGTACCATGGTGTTGGTCACCACGTCTTGCTCGGATGGGGGGTACTAAAGCGAGATTGGCAGCCCGCGTGAACTGAGCCTCTGCCTGGCCTACGATGGCCCTTCTCGACGTGCCAACGCCGCCTTGGCGTACCCAGCCTCGAGGGCCTGCCAGTCGGCTCGGGCCCCCAGACGGGCCAGCACCGACATCAACCCGAAGCGGATCCTGAACAGGAAGAGGAACGACCCAGGTAGCTGCAGACGCATCATCTCTCGCTTGCGGTCGAGGATCCGTCCCATGCCCAGGTCGTCGTCCAGGACGATCGGGTGCTCGCCCCCGGTGAGGGTCGGACCGAGGAAGCCCGCCAGCAGCTCGTGGGCGGTGGCCAGGCGCTCGGGGTCCCGGTCCGGGACGATCCTCATATCCACCAGCACGTCGGCCAGCGCCGCCCGGTCGCCGGCGTGCATGGCCAGGGTCAACCGGGCCAGATCGGCGACCACCCCCGGCTCGAACAGGCGCGCGCACCCGTGGTCGAGGATGGCCACCCGGCCGTCGTCGAGGTAGAGCTGGTTGCCAGGGTGCGGGTCGCCGTTGTAGAGCCCCGCTTCGAACAGGGTCCCGACGTAGAAGCGGAACAGCGCCTTGCCCACCCGGTCGCGGGTGGCCTGCAAGGGCCCGCCGGCCAGGAAGGCGTCCAGGTGGTCGCCGTCGATGTAGGTCGTCGTCAGCACCTGGCTGGTGCTGTAGGCCGGATGGACCTCGGGGATGGTGATCACCGGGTCGTCGGCGTAGAGGTCGCCGAACCGGGTTTGGATCCGGGCCTCCCGTTCGTAGTCGCACTCCTCGAGGAACCGGGCCTCGGCCTCCCGGATGAAGCCCTCCACGGGCGCGCCCGGGTAGATCAGGCCGGCGATCCTGGGTCCGATGCCGGCGGCCCGGAAGTCGCTCTCGATGGCCGCCTGGATCTCCGGATAGCGGACCTTGACGGCCACCGGGGTCCCGTCGGGCAGCTGGGAGCGATGGACCTGGCCGATGCTGGCCGCCGAGATCGGCACCGGGTCGAGCTCGGCGATCAGGGGATCGGCTTGGGCGCCGAGCTCGGCCTCCACGATGCCGATCACACGCTCGACAGGCATCGCCTGGGCGTGGGTCTGCAGGACGGCCAGCGTATCGCGGACCTCCTCAGGCAGGGCCACGTCGATGTAGCTCAGGATCTGGCCCATCTTCATCGAGATCCCCTTGAGCTCGCCCAGGGACCGGACCAACCCGATGGCCTCGGCCAGGTCCTCGGGCTGCTTGCCTCGGAGGAGGTGCCGGGCCCGCCAGCCGGCCCAGGCTGTCCGCCCGAGACGGCCGAGGATCGAGGTCGGCACCTCGCCGCGTTCCTCGAGCAGCCGGTCGCGAAGGTCCTCGCCCTCGTCATCGTCGGGCATCTCAGGCCGTCGGGGTCGGGCCCTGATCGCCACCGGGGCGCTCCCAGACAGCCTGCACGATCCCGCCGGGCGCCTCGAAGACGCCGAAGGCCCCGAAGTCCTCGATCTCGTAGCGCTCGCCCAGGACCTTCCCGCCGGCCTCGTGGACCCGGGCCAGGGCGTCGTCGACGTCGTCGACCAGGAGGTAGGTCAGGGTGTGGGGCGGGACGAACCCCTCGCCGCGACGCTCGAGCATGCCGCCGTCGGGGGGGCTGGGCAGGGTGATGATGGTGTAGTCCGTCTCGGGCAGCGGCTCGAAGCGCCAGCCGAACACGTCTTCGTAGAACGCCTCGGTGCCGTGGGGATCCTCGCTATGGAGCTCGAGGTGGACGATGCTCCCGTTCGGGGGGTCATCGTCTGGGACCCGGGCGTTGGTCTCACCCTCCTCGAGGTCCTGCCATAGGGCGTGGATCATGCCGCCGGGTGCCGAGAAGAGCGCGATCCTGCCCGTGTCGGGGATGTCGACGGGTTCGCCTAGCACGGTCCCGCCGGCGGCCTCGATGGTCTCGAACGCCGCGGCCACGTCCTCCACGTAGAGGTACGGCAGCGTGGCCGGGGCGGCGGGATGATCGACCCGATCGCGCCCGACCAGCCCGCCATGGGGCGGGCCTTGAGCCTCGAACATGGTGTACTCCATGCCCTCGACGTCGTAGAAGGTCCAGCCGAAGG
>CAYXGD010000337.1:0-2269 GCA_964464425.1 uncultured Thermoplasmatales archaeon | reverse complement strand
ACGTCTGGGCGTCCTGGGCCTGTCGAGGCGTGAGCTGCCCGCTGTCGGAGGGTCCATCCGTCGCGCGCGGGCGCTCCGAAGAGGGGGAGGGAAGGTTCGAGGTGGCCACGTCCTGTGTTCGGGACGCCTGCCCCATAGAGGCTCCGCCAAGATCGTCCACGTGTCCGGGTCGGCCTCCGCGGCACAACGATGTCCCAACATCGATAACATCCCCGACGGGGGGAGCCTGTACCATGCAGTTCCCGGACATCGCCCCGAGGGTCTCCCGCTTGGCAGGCGTCGGGGCCGTGGTCGCGGCCGCCGTGCTCGCGATCATCCTCCGCTTGGTGGACCCGCTGTCCACACCGGTGATCCCGGCCGAGGATCCCTACACCCACATCGTGCTCGTCAAGCAGCACCTCCAGCTCGGCGTGCTCGAGGCGCTCAACCCCCCCGGAGGCCTGTACCCGCCAGGGATGCACGCGTTCCTCGGTGCGCTCTGGGTGTTCTCTGGTGTCGACCTGTACCAGCTGTTCCGTTTCTTGCCCGTGGCCCTCGGCGGGATCGGGGTCCTCGTGATGGGTGCCCTGCTCTGGCGCCATGCCGGGCCGGTGGCAGGGTTCGTCGGCGCCCTCGGTTACGCCGTCGCTCCGGAGATCATCTTCCGGACCACGATGATGAGCCCAACCGCGATCGACCTCGCGATCGTCCCCATGTTCCTCTACGCAACGCTCGAGCTCCTCGAGGGCAAGGTGCGGTGGCTCGGCGTCGTCATCCCGATGGCGCTGTTCATGGTGTTCGCGCACCCGTGGCTCTTCGGCATCCTTGCCATCACCGCGGCCGTCCTCGCGGTCCTGTCGATCCTGGCTCCTGGGAGCCGGCGTGACACGCCGAGGCCATCCCGGCTCGGGGTGGCCCTGGTCCTTGCCGCCGTGGCAGGGGGCCTTGCGCTCAGCATGAGCGGCTGCCAGGGCATGTGCGGACCGGGCATAGCCGGCGTGCTGCCGGATGCGTTCGACGCGTGGTGGGTGACGCCCGCCATCGTGGTCGGCGGCATCCTGCCTGCCGTGGCCATCACTCTCTGGCCCGAGCGTGCCGCGACGCTGCTCCCGCCCGATGCGCGCTCGCCGCGACCCTGGTGGGTCCGCACGCTCGTCGCAGCAGGCCTTGCAGCCGCGCTGGCTGCCGTCACCTGGCCGGCGCTCCAACAGGGCTTCCCCCAGCACGTCGCCCTCGTCTCGATGTTCGGGTGGCCGATCCTGGCAGCCGCCGCGTTCGCCTTCGTCGCCCTGCCGTTCCTGCCCAACCGGGCGGCTCACACGGGTGCCGCCCTGTGCGCTGCCACCTACCCGTTCGTCATCTACAACCCGCTCAGCAGCCCGTTCTGGCCCCACCGGACGGCGGTCTTCCTCGGCATCGGCCTGGTCCTCTTGTTAGGGGTGGCTGCCGCTGCGCTCGTGGGCTGGGCCAGGCAAGCCCTCAAAGCCCTCGGGCCGGTCAGCCGGGGCCTCCCGATGCGTCGGACCGCCGTGGTCATGGTCGTGCCTGCCCTCGTGATCGCCTCGTTGATGGGAGGCGCGGTCTACGCGGGTACCCCGGATGGTTACGAGGCTGGATGGTACCGCCTCTACGAACCGTGCGAGTTCGAGGGCTTCGAGCAGATCGCCGACCGGCTCGACGGCGAGCCGGGGGCGTTCGTCGTCACCGGTTCCTGGCAATCGCGGTTGGTCCTGGGGTCGATCACCGAGGATGCCTCGCGCGTCCAGGCTCCCCACCAGTTCGTGACGAACGAGCACGCTCGGGACCGATCGACAGGCTACATCCTGGGCGAGTACGACCGCCTCTACATGGTCGTCGACCGGCACCTGTCCGACCTCCACCCCACCGCAGACATGAGCTTCGTCGAGGAGGCAACCTGGCAGGAGCTCGGCCAGTGGTGCGATCCCAGCATCCACGGGGCCCGGTACGGCCTCACCCTCTACGTCTACCAGGAGACCGGACGATGATCGGGAGGAGCGCCTCCCGCGCCCACCGCCGTCCGTTGGTCACCTTGGTACTGCCCGCCAAGAACGAGGCTGAGGCCATCGGCACCGTCTTGGAGGGGCTCCCCACCGGGACCCTCGACCTGATGGGGTTCGACAGCGAGGTGGTCGTCCTCGACGGCGACAGCCAGGATGCCACGCGCGATATCGTCTACCACCACGGCGGCGCCACGGTGGTCTTCGGCGACGGCAAGGGCAAAGCCCGGGCGCTACGAGAAGCACGCGGCGAGCTCAGGGGCGACTACATC
>CAYXGD010000336.1:0-2278 GCA_964464425.1 uncultured Thermoplasmatales archaeon | reverse complement strand
GTACGCTTGGAGGTCAAGGACGCGATCGCCACGCTCACCCTGGACCGCCCCAAGGCGCTCAACGCGATCAACCACGACGTGATGGCCGAGCTGGCCGCCCGGCTGGACGAGATCGGCGACCAGGATGCCCGGGTCCTGGTCGTCACGGGGGAAGGCAAGGCCTTCGTCGCCGGGGCCGACATCAGCGAGATGAAGGATATGGGCCCAAGCCAGGCCCGCTCGCACGCCCAGGCCGGCCACGACCTGATCCACGCCATCGAGGACCTCCCCATCCCGACCATCGCGGGTGTCAACGGCTTCGCGCTGGGCGGCGGCCTGGAGCTCGCGCTGGCCTGCGACCTCCGGATCGCTGGCTCGAACGCGGTGTTCGGCCTGCCCGAGGTCACCCTCGGGGTGATCCCAGGGTTCGGTGGCACCCAGCGCCTCTCCCGGGTGATCGGCCTGGGCCCGGCCCTGGATCTGATCCTGACCGGGCGGAAGATCGACGCCGAGGAGGCCCTCCGGCTGGGGCTGATCAGCCAGGTGGTGGAGCCCGGCGAGTTGATGGGCCGGGTCTACCAGACGGCCGAGACCATCGCCAGCAACGGTCCCGTGGCCGTCCAACTGGCCAAGAAGGTCACCCGGCAGGGGTTCGACGCGACCCTTGGCGAGGGTGATGCCCTGGAAGCCGAGGCCTTCGGTGAGTGCTTCGGGACCGACGATCAGACCGAGGGCATGGCAGCGTTCCTGGAGAAGCGGGACCCCGAGTTCATGGGCAAGTGATCAGCTGGGGCCTATCCCTCCACGTCGCGGGTGAGAGGCCCCTCTTCCCCGACAGGCCGGCGGACCGGGCTCGGCACGGGACCCGGAACTTGATCCTGGCTCCCGGCGACCGCAGGCAGCGTGAACCAGAACGTCGCCCCGTCCGGCGGATCGCTCTCGACCCAGATCCGGCCACCGTGGTTCTCCACGATCCGCTTGCAGATGGCCAACCCCATCCCCGAGCCTTCGGGATGCCCCTGGGCCTCACGGTCCCTGTAGAAGAGATCGAAGATCCGGTCCTGTTGGTCGGCGGGGATGCCATGGCCGTTGTCCCTGACGCCGATGGCCCAGAAGCCGTCGGCCCGCTCTGCCTCGATCTCGATCCGCGGGATCCGCCCGTCAGGCATGTACGTGATCGCGTTCGAGATCAGGTTCTGGAACACGAGGCTCAACTGGTCACGATCACCCAGGGTCCTGGGGAGCTGGTCGTAGCTGATCTCCAGATCGGAGGACTTGGCCTTGGCCTGGAGGTTGGCAAGGGCGGCGTCCACCGCCTCCCCCAGTTCCGTGGGCCCCGGCTCCTGGATCCTGCCTTCCGTCCGGACGTAGGCCAACAGGCCCTCGAGCATGCTGTCCAGCCGGTGAGCCCCGTCCCGGGCGAAGCCGAGCAGCTCTGAGGTGTCATCGTCGAACGCCTGGTCGCCTCGGCGTTCGAGCAGGTCGAGGTAGGAGACCATCATCCGAACCGGTTCCCGGAGGTCGTGGGCGATGGCGTGGCTGACCAGCTCGACGTCCTCCTCTCGCCGACGGACCAAGATCTCCTCGGTCATGTCCCTGAACGTGACCAGGTGCCATCGGTCCCCCTCAGGGCGGTCGAAGGCCGTGTTGTGGAACTCGATGAACCGGAGGCCCTGCTCCGGATGAACCACGTTCATCCGCACCGGCTCCTGACCCCCCACGGGGGTGCCGAGAGGCGAACCCTCGAGCACCTGGGGGGGCGGGCCCAACACGGCACCTGCGGCTGCGTTGGCCAGGACCACATGCCCTCGCGCATCGAGGATGAGCAAACCGTCGCGGCTGTGGTCGATGACGAGGCGAAGCAGGACGCTATGGTCGAGCTCACCGCTGGCCCCGTCGAGCAGCCGCTCCAATGTCCCCGAGTCTTCAGCCATGGTTCCTCCGGGGAGCCTCCCTACGAGAGCGTGGTCGTCGCTCCCTCTTAGGGTTCGGTCGTTGCCTCCCCTTAAGCATGGCGTCCTGGGGCCTAGCGATGCTCGGGGCCCTCCGGCCAAGGCGGCCGGTGTAGCCGACCTGGCCGTTCGCCGCGTCTACCGGTCATCCACGGGCGCTACGAGCCGGATCCCTTCGCTCCCGATCTCTAGGGACCGGACGGTGGCGTCGTTATGTGCACCGCGTGTCTTTATGACGGCCAGGGTGCGGGCCGTGCGCCGGTCTTGGTGCTCGTAGCCTGTGAGCAGGAGGTTGTCGGCCATCGAGGAGAGGTTGACCATGCTGATCGGTCCCTGGTCGTAGAACA
>CAYXGD010000335.1:0-2292 GCA_964464425.1 uncultured Thermoplasmatales archaeon | reverse complement strand
ACGGCGCCCAGAACCGGGCCTACCTCACCCACCTCCTGGCCATGGACCCCCACCGGTTGTTCAGCCTCGAGCAGGACCACGCCTGCCTGAACCTGATCGGGTACGGGTCCGGTCGCGTGGCCGTGCTCAAGATGAACGTGACCGTGCCGCCGTTGGGGACGGAAGGAAGCAGCTTGCTGGCCGACCCCGGTTGAGCCGGGTCAGTACCCCATGCTCCACCGGATGACCCGGTCGCGCAGGAACGTGGGCAGCAACCGGACGAGCACGCTGCCGAGCCACGACAGCTTGCCGACGTGGTAGCGGGCCTTGGGCCAGCGCCGGGTCAGGGCTGCGTAGATGGCATCGGCCACGTGCTCGGGCGGGATCTTGCCGGTCACCCGTTCGGTGATCGCCCTGTCCATGGCCTGGTAGTCCTGGTGCCACCGGGACCCATCCTCGTCGACGTAGTCGGACCGCAGGGTCTCGGCCCGGTCGTGGAAGGGCGTGGTCACGGGCCCTGGCTCGACGATGGAGACCTTCACCCCGTCGGGCCGGAGCTCCATGCGCAACGCGTCGGCAGCGGCCTCCAGGGCCTTCTTGGAGCCACAGTATGCCGCGTAGAGGGGTAAGGAGACCAGGGCGGCCTGGCTGGAGACGAAGACGTAGCGGCCCTTGGCCTGGCGGACCGAGGGGATCAGCTCGCTGGCCAGTTGGACGGTCCCGAAGACGTTGACCTGGAACTGGTGCTGCCAGGCGCCGGAGCCCAGGTCCTCGACGGCTCCAGGCAGGCCCAGGCCGGCGTTGAGGACGACGGCATCCACAGGCCCGTCCTCGGTCACGCGCTGGGCGACCTCCCGGATGCTGTCCTCAGCTCTCAGGTCCAGGCGCAGGGCCGTGCACCCGAGGTTGGTCAGCCGTTCGAGGTCCTCGTCGCGGCGAGCGGTGGCGTAGACGTGCCAACCCTGCTCGAGCAACCGATGCACCGTGGCCTCGCCGATGCCGCTGGATGCACCGGTGACCAGCGCCCGCCCGGGCATGATGCCGGTCCATCGGACCACCCCCTAAAAGCATGCCTGGAACGGTGTCGGGGTATCAGGCCCTTGGGGGGACGCAACGGCTATGCGGCGCCGGTGCGATGCGGGCCTGGAGGCTTGACCATGCAAGAGGCTGCCGTCCCGATCGTCATCGCGATCCTGCTCCTTCCTGCCCTGGCCACGCCCGCGGTCACCCAGGCCGAGGAGGGTCCGGTCTGGCTGGCTGGCGACTGGCACGTGCACACCACCGCCAGCCACGATGCCTGCGACCCGCGCAACGCGACCGGCTTCGTCAGTGAGATGGATCCCGAGGAGGGCTGCGGTGACGGGCCGCACACCCTCTCCACCCCCGGCAGCGTCCGCATGGTCGAGGCCGAGGCCCGCGGGCTCGACTACCTGCGCATCACCGACCACAACACCCTGGCCGGGCTCCGGGATGCCGAGCAGGGCTACGACGGGCCGGTCACCCTGGTCCCCGGCTACGAGCATTCCCTGCCCGGCGGTCACGCCGGCATCAGCACGCTGGATCTGCTCGACCGGGGCCGGTTCGCCGAGCCCGACGGGACCACCGATGCCGAGATCGTCAACGGCGTCGCCGACGCCGTGGCCGAGGCCCCCGGCGGCCTCTTCGTCGTCAACCACCCGACCGACGGGACCGTCGACGGCGAGCCGACCGTCTACCAGACCTCCGGGTTCGATTGGACCGGCGCCGGGGCCTTCGAGGTCTGGAACATCCACTGGCTCTACCGCGACGAGGTGTTCCAGGGCTACCTGGCCACCAGCGAGAACGACCTCGCGTTGGACCTGTGGACCCAACAGCTCGACGCGGGCCACGAGATCCCGATCGTCGGCGGTTCGGACAACCACTGGGCCCTCCTGACCCCCATCCAGGGCCCGGGCCAGCCGACCACCTGGGTCCTGGCCGAGGCCAACACGCCGGCAGCCATCCTCGAGGCCGTCGACGAGGGACGGACCTACGTGGCCTGGGACCCCCAGGAACCCCGCCTGACCTTCCAAGCCACCGACGCGGCGACCGACCAGACCCGGCAGATGGGCCAGACCGTCGGCCACAAGGCCGCCTACACGGTCCAGATCGAGACGGTCACCCCGGGCGACCGGCTCCGCCTGGTCTCCTGCCAGGGCGTCGAGCTCGACGACAGGCTCACCGGGGCACCGACCAGCGTGACCCTTGTCACGGACCTGCCCGCACCCTGCTGGATGCGGGCCGAGATCGTCACCGTCGACGACGAGACCGGGCACAACCACCTGCTCTACAAGG
>CAYXGD010000334.1:0-2295 GCA_964464425.1 uncultured Thermoplasmatales archaeon | reverse complement strand
CGCCGTGGCCCAGGGCCTCTCGCTCCTCGAGGCGCTCCTGCTTGGCATCGTGCAGGGCATCACCGAGTGGTTGCCGGTCTCCAGCTCCGGCCATCTCGTCATCGTCCAAGAGACCCTGGGCCTGGAGGCCACGCTCTTCTTCGACCTTCTGCTGCACGTCGGCACCCTCCTGGTCGTCCTGGTCTTCTACCGGGAGACCGTGGCTGGCATCCTGACCGCGCTGGCCCGCACCCCGGCCGACCTGGCCGACGGCCAGGGCTGGCAGGAGGTGTGGCTCGGGGATGAGCACCGGCGGCTGGCTCTCCTCGTGCTCGTCGGCAGCGTACCGACGGCCATCATCGGCCTGGCGTTCGAGGACGTCTTCATCGGCTTCTTCAGCTCGCTGCTGGTCGTCGGCGGTGCCTTGATCGCCACCGGCATCTGGTTGATGCTCAGCCGCTGGGCCCCCGACGCTCACGACCCCCCGCGGATCGGCTGGGGGGCCGCGCTGGCCATCGGCGCGCTGCAGGGCCTGGCCATCATCCCCGGCGTCTCCCGGTCCGGGGCCACCATCACGGGCGCCTTGCTCCTCGGGGTCGAGCGCGAGCTGGCCGTCCGGTTCAGCTTCCTGCTGTCGGTGCCGGCCATCCTGGGCGCGACGATCCTCCAGGCCGACGGGGCCGCGCTGGCCGTGGCCGGGGCCCACCTGCCCGCCTACGCTCTCGGCGTCCTGGCCAGCATCCTGGTCGGCTACGGCGCCTTGGCGCTGCTCGTCCACATCGTCAAGCACCGGACCTTCCACCGCTTCGCCTGGTACTGCTGGCCGGTGGGCGGCTTGGTGCTGTGGTGGGTGTGGTGAGCCGCGTCCTTGCCCACGCCAACCTTCTTCCCCTGCGACGCCCTGGCACGCCACATGGCTGAGCGGATCCTCGTAGAGGACAAGGACGGCGCCACGATCGTGACCATGCAGGACGGGAAGGTCAACGCGCTCTCGCGCGACTTCCTCGGCGAGCTTGGGAACAAGCTCGAGAAGGCGTGCGCCCAGGAGCAGCCTGTGATCCTCACGGGCAGCGGGGGCTACTTCTCGGCCGGCCTGGACCTCAAGGAGGTGCCCACCTTGGACGAGGCGGGCCTGCGCGACCTGCTGGAGAAGTTCAAGGGCGCGGTCAAGCCGCTGCTCAAGGCACCGGTGCCGACGATCGCGGCCATCGACGGGTACGCCATCGCCGGAGGGGCGATCATCGCGCTGTCCTGCGACTACCGGGTCGGGACGCCCGACAGCGAGATCGGGGCCACCGAGCTCCAGGTCGGCATCCCGTTCCCACCGACCGACATGGACCTCTTCACCGAACGGCTGCCCAAGGCGACGATCCGACGCACGATCCTCAACCCGAACCGCGCGGTCGGCCAGGAGGCCCTGGAGCTGGGCTGGTTCGACGAGGTGACCAACGATGCCCTCGAGGGCGCCCTGGCGGTCAGCCAGACCATCGGCGGGACCAACGCGGCGGCCTTCCAGGACCTCAAGGCCCAGCTCAACGAGCCGATCGTCTCGACCTGGGACAGCTTCCTACAGGAGGACTTCGACCGGTACGTCGACATGCTCCAGTCCGAGCAGACCCAGGCCGCCATCCTGGAAGGCATCCAGAACGTGATGGGCGACCGCTGACCGGCCAAGCTGGCCAAGGCTCTGCTAGGGCCTGCGACGCAGGACCTGGGCGGCGAGGGCGACCAGCGCCAGCACGGCCAGCGGCCCCGCACCGGGGACCTCCTGGTCCTGCTCGGTCTCGGCGATGGCAAGAGGTTCCTCGTCGCCAGGCACGATGAACGCTCCCTGGCCGATGAGCAGGGGACCGGTCCGGACCGTATCCCAGGGCTCGGCCTCTAGGCGTTCCTGGTAGTCGACGCGGATCTCGCCCTGGCCCTCAGGCACGGCCGGGAGGGTGACCGTGGCTTCCTGGCCGGGCGCCAGGTGCGGCAGGTCGACGGTGTGTTCGGTCCCGGTGGCGTCCACGACGGTGAGGTGGCCGGCGGTGAGGTTGCCGTAGCCGCGGTTGACGACGGTGGCCTGCAGGGCCTGGTCGTCCATGCCGGCGTGGGTGATCTGGGGGAAGGCGCCGTACCGTTCGACGTTCTTGAACGCGTGCATGAGGCCTTGCCACGACTCGCGTTCCTGGCGCTCGACGTCGTCGGTCGTGAGCGGCTGGCCCCAGAGGGCGACCGCGCCGCGGCCGCTCATCTCGTAGCCGAAGGCGACCGCACCGGTGTACTCGTAGACGGTGTCGACGCTGGACCCGCTGGCCGGGTAGATCGTCGACC
>CAYXGD010000333.1:0-2305 GCA_964464425.1 uncultured Thermoplasmatales archaeon | reverse complement strand
ACGAAGATGGTGTACTTGTCCTTGTGAGCCACACCGTCGCCCTGGCGGCCGGTGTCCTCGATCTTGACCTCGTACTCCTTGCCTTCCTCGAGGACCTTCTCCTCCTCTTGGCCCTTGCTCTTCTGCTTGCGGGCCTGGACGGGTCGGTGGCCACCGCAGGCGTCGCACTTCAGGACGAGGGTGCGGTCCTGCTTGGTCAGGTGCGTGTCCGGCCGGCCGCACTCGGAGCAGATGACGTAGGTCTCGACGTACTTGTCGAGCCGGTCCTGGATGGTGCGGGGGGTGTGCTTACCCTGCAGGGAAAGGCGGCCATCCTCGTAGTTGCCGGCGGCACCGATCTCTCGGAGCAGGCGGGGGACGACCTCGTCGGCATCCCGGTTGAGCTTCTCCAGGATGTCGCCGAAGTTCCGCACCACGGTCTGCTTGCCCTCCAGGTAGGCCTCGAGGTCAGGCAGGGTGAACCGCTCGCCGGTGGACACCGGCTCGGGCAGCTCCTCTTTGGCCCGGGACAGGAGGGCGTCGTAGTCGCGCATGGTAGGACCGGATGAGGTCCGGGTCTTATTAGAAGGTTGGGGGCACCGGAGGCCCGACCAGCAGGCGCCCGACGGCGCGGAGGGACCCAGACGCCGGGGTAGAGCCCCTGCGACCTGGGTGGCCCGCCGCGCGCGCCGATCGTCGTCGCTCGACCGGGTCAGACGATGTCGAAGATCTGCAGGTCCGAGCTGCTGCCGTAGACGTGGCCGGCGTGGTACCGGGCATCCCAGGTGCTGCCGGTGGGATCTTGTTGGTCCAGGATCGTCGGGTTGGCCGGGTCGCTGACGTCGATCAGCATGGTGCCGCCCTGGTACCAGCCCCAGACGACGACGTCGCGGCCGTCGATCAGGTCGCCGAAGTGGCTGCCGCAGTTGGGCACGCTGCCGTCGGTCGGCGGGGGCTCGTTGCGGGGTTGCTGGACCCAGCTGACCAGCTCGGGGCTGGTCGGGTCGCTGATGTCGTAGATCCACATGGCCGCGGTCGTCTGGCCGAGCGTCGTGTCGCCGGCCTCGACGCCCTGGCAGTTGGGCGCGATGAACTCGTCGTTGATGAACAGGAGGTCGCCGGCCTCGTTGGCGATGGCCTGGTGGTGGTAGACGATCGACGGGTTGTCGATCACGCCGACCCACTCGGGCTCCAGCGGGCTCTGGCTGATGTCCCAGATGAAGCTCTCGCCGCCGCCCTGGGCGTACATGCTGCCGCCACCAGCGCAGAAGGCCATGCCCAGATCCATCCGGACGACGATGTCGTGGCAGCCGTCGGACTGGATGGGCTGACCGTTGACGGTGGCCGGGATCGGGATGGTCTCCCAGGTGGGGTCGCTCGGGTTGGTGACGTCGAGGACCGGGATGACCGGGTCCATGATCTTGCCGTCGGCCCCGACGGCCGTGGCATCGTACACGTACGGCGTACCGGGCACCGCGGCCACGTTGTGGACCGAGTAGTCGTCGGCTGTAGCCAGGAGCTCAGGCTCGCGGGGGTCGGTCACGTCGACCACGTGGAGCCCCTCGCCGCCACCGGCCAGCAGGGCCAGGGTCGTGTTGCCTTGCTGGAGCATGTCGACATCCCGGGCGTAGATCTCGTCGAGGAGACCGAGGCGCTCGGGCTGGTCGGGATCGCTGATGTCGACCACGGCGAACCCGCCCCCGCCGTTGGCGGAGTAGAGGAGGTCCCGGGCCTCGTCGATCCAGATGCCCGTGCCGGAGCCCTCGAGCTCCAGCACGGTGCTCTCCTCCAGGCCGGAGATGGTCTCCGGCAGGAGCTCCTGGGTGTCCTGATCGGTCGGTGTGCTGGCCTCGCCGAGATCCTCGTTGGGGCCCTCTTGTCCGATGCAGCCCGCCAGAGCGGCGGTCAGCAGGATCAACGTCAGGGCCAAGCCTCGCTTCATCGGACCGGTAGTGGGGGCCGGGGCACTTAAACGCTCTTGGGACAGCGTTGAGGTGACAGCTAAGAGGGGGGTGCCCCGGCCTGCTGGTTCGGGTGCTCAGGGCCTTCCTCTCACATGGGCGTCGCTGATGGAACAGATGTGAGAGGAGGCCCCGCGTGGAGGTCGCTCTCCACCATCATCCCGCGACCTCCAGAGCTTGTCCGAACCGAGCGGTCGATACCGGTTCGGACGCTCGGGGCCTTGTAGGTCCGCTGTCCTTCCACCAACCGGTACGACCGGAGGTCAACCTGGGACCGTTGACCCGGTGGACCTCCGCATCCGCCCGGATCGGAGATCCGGGCTCTCGGGGCCTTCTTCTCACTAGCCACAGTGGACGAAGGTGAG
>CAYXGD010000332.1:0-2316 GCA_964464425.1 uncultured Thermoplasmatales archaeon | reverse complement strand
CGAGCTTATAGGTCACCTCGGCAGCTTCCGGCTCGAGGTGACGAGATGTCCCAGACCTGGGCCTTGATCCTGGCAGGCGTGCTCGCCCTGACCTTCGGTGCCAACGAGATCAGCCACGGCCAGGTGGCTGAGAGCGTCGGCGCCGGCCATCAGCACATGTTCGACTACGACGGCTACCACTGCGCCGACCACGACGATCCCGACCATCGAGACCAGCATTACCAGCACATGCACGGAGCTGCCTACCAGAACGGCAGCTGGATGGAGGGCCACGGGCCCTACCACGACCACGCGGCCTGCTACGGCGCCTTCGGTGGACACGAGCCGCATGAAGGTCCCCACCACCACGACGGCACCCCTGACGGCATGATGGGGGGTCGCTGATGGAGAACCGCGAGATCATCTCCTGGACCATCGCCGGGTTCCTGGGTCTGCTCGTGCTGTCGAGCTTCACCGGGTACGGGACAGGGATGTTCGGCTGGGGGTTCATGATGGGCATGATGTGGCTCTGGATGCTTCTTCCCGTGCTGATCATCGTGATCCTGGTCCTGGCGGTCACGGACCAGCGGGACGGCGATCCTCGGACCTGATCAACGGGTCCTGGGTCCCCGGACGAGATCGGCCCCACCGGGCTCGTCCCCCATGCTCGGCGCCGCGGACCCGTGTCCGCGCCGGGGCTCCCGCATCCCGGCCAACGAGGCGAGGGTGACCACGCCGGCTACGGCCGCCGCGGTCAGGATCGCCATCTCGATCCCGAGCCGATCGGCCACGAGGCCGCTCCCGAGCGCCCCGACGGCGTAGCCCAGGTCGCGCCAGAACCGGTAGACGCCCAGAGCTCCACCTCGCCATCCCGGCCCGGCAGCGTCGCTGACCAAGGCGAGCAGGGTCGGGTAGACCATGGCGGTGCCGAGACCGACGACGACAGCGGCGGCCAACCACCCGATGTACCCGCCGGCGAGGGTGAAGCCCCACAGGCCCAGCGCCTGGAGGCCCATGCCCCCGACGATCAAGGGCTTGCGGCCCCAGCGGTCCGACAGGGGCCCGAAGCCGACCTGGGTGATCCCCCAGACGGCCGGGTAGGCCGCCACGACCACGCCGATCCGATCGACGCCCAGGCTGGCGGTCGCCAGGAACAACGGAAGCAGGCCCCAGAGCAGGCCGTCCTTCAGGTTGGTGACCAGGCCGGCCAGGCTGCCCAGGGACAACGTCCGGTCCCGCCAGGTCGTCCGGGCGGCCACCTCCAGGAACCCGGGCTCAGGTGCCACCTGGTCGACCTCGGCTTCCTGGTGCGCCCAAGCGTGGGTCTCCCGGGTCATCAGCGCCAGGCCGAGGCCGATCACAGCCAGGCCGAGGCCCAGGTAGAACGGTTCGGGTCGCAAGCCGTAGCGGGCCGCGAGCAGCCCGGTGACCAGGGCGATCACGGCCAGGCCGCTGTACCCGGCGAACTCGTTCAAACCCAGCGCCAGGCCGCGCTCGTCGGCGTCGGCTAGGTCGACCTTCATGATCACCGTCATCGACCACGCCAAGGCCTGGTTGACGCCCAGCAGGACGTTGGCGAAGAGCACCCAGCCCCAGCTCGGCGCCCACAACAGGATCAGCGGGACCGGGAGGGCGACCAGCCATCCCAGGATCAGCAAGGTCCGGCGGCCGAACCGGTCGGCCAGGTGCCCCGCGCCCAGGTTCATGACGGCCTTGGTCGCGCCGAAGGTGGCGATGAACGCTGTGGCGGCTGCGGCCGAAGCGATCCCGAACTCGGCCTCGGCCAGCAGGGGCAGGACGGTGCGTTCAAGGCCCACCATGCCCCCGACGAACGCGTTGGTCAGGACCAGCAGCGAGAAGTGCGGCAGGTTGGCTCGGATGCCGTGTGGTCGGTGGGGTGCGGGCCGGCCCACGGTGGCCAGGCCGCCGATGTGGTACTTAAGCCCGAGCGGGGCGCGGACGAGACCAGAACCCTCTTGCCCGGCGGACGCGAACACCGAGCGTGGCCTTCCACGACCGCCCCTGGCGGCCCCTGCTCGCCCTGGCCGGCCTCATCCTGCTCCTCGCCTGGCTGGTGCCGCGTCTCGGGTTGCACGGGGGTCAGCCGTGGGCCCACGTCGGCCGTGCCGTCCTGCTCTCGGCCCTGGCTGCTGCCCTGATCGCGTGGGGGAGGCGCGCCGGCGAGCCCGCGCCACGCTGGGTCGGATGGGCCTACGTGATCGCCGCCGGTCTGAGCCTGCTTTTGGCGTTCGATGTCGACCTCTTCCACACCTCGATCCCGTCCTGGATGGCCCTGGCCGCACCACTGGCCGGCGTGGCCTGGGAGCTCACCGTCGG
>CAYXGD010000331.1:920-2317 GCA_964464425.1 uncultured Thermoplasmatales archaeon | reverse complement strand
CCCCTCCATGAACGCATAGGAACGCAAGGGGCACTTGAGGGATGCGGCTAGGTGCGGTGACCGCGGCGTGTCGACCGGCTCACGGTTCGAGGTGGTAGAACCGGAAGAACACGTTCTCGATCGGGAGCACGTCGACGCTGGAGAACCCGGCGTCCTGGGCCAGCGCCTCGAGCGTGTCGGGTCGCAGGACCGTGCCCGTGGCGTGGGTGGGCGCCTCCGCGCGGCCGGCCGGCAGGCAGTGGAGGACGCTCCATCCGTACATCAGGGGCTCGATCTCGTTGCTGGTCTCGAAGCTCTCACCGACCCGCTCGTCGGCCACGATGACCGTGCCATCGTCCCCGGCCAACCGCCGCATGGCGGCCAAGGCGTCACCGGGTCGGGCCATGTCGTGGACGCACTCGAAGGCCGTCACGAGGTCGTAGCTGCCGTCGAGCGCCGGGTCGCTGGCGTCCTGCTGGTGGATCCGGACCCGGGCCTCCACGCCGGCGTCCTTGACGTTGCAGCGGGCGAGCTCGACCGACGCCTCGTCCAGGTCGTAGCCATCGACCCGGGCCTCGGGGTAGGCCTGGGCGATGCCGATGCACGACCACCCGGCCCCGCACCCGATGTCGGCGACCTTGGCCGGCGGCTGGCGCCTGAGACGCTCATCCAGGTCGGGAAGGGTCGGCAGCCACTCGGTCCCCATCAGCTCGAGGAACATGGCCTTGTTCAGGTTGGCCTGCCCCTGGCGCATGTGCTTGCCGAAGGCGCCGAACCTGACCCCGCCTCCGGTCCTGTAGGCCTCCTCGACCTCATCGATGGGGTGCACGGCACCCACGACGGTCTGGATCAGCGGGGCCAGGTGGTCCAGGCTGCCGCTGGCCGCCAGGACGTGGCCGCGCTCGGGGGTCAGCCCGTAGACGCGGGCCTCGGGCGGCTGGCTGGGGTCCCGGACGGAGACGATGCCGTTCACGGTCTGGTGCTCGAGCCACTCCCGGGCGTAACGTGGATGGGTCCCGGTGGCCTCGGCCAAGCCTCCGGGGGTCAGCCCGGCGCTGTCGGCCAGGGCCTGGTAGTAGCCCAGCTGGTTGCCAAGGTGCATGGCGAACAAGCCCAGGGTCTTGGTCGCGTGGTCCAGGAGGCGTTCTTGGAAGGCCTCGACCTTGGCGGGCTCAGGCTCGGGGGTCTGTGTGTCTGCGGTCGCCATGGATGCTCGCTCCGAGGCCCGGTTCTCGTCCGGGGGATAAGGAGGTGGTGCGAGCGGGGTTCGTGGATGTGGACACGGCCGGGGTCAGACCGGCGCGGTCGCCTCGATCCGGGTCCGGATCTCCTCATCCAGCCACTTGCTCCCGTCGACGAACCGGCTGAACAGCTCAGCCTCGACCCGCTCGACGCCGGGCAGGTCCTCGCCCCGCCGG
>CAYXGD010000331.1:0-910 GCA_964464425.1 uncultured Thermoplasmatales archaeon | reverse complement strand
ATGGCCGCCGGGGTGCGGGCGAAAGCGAGGACGTTGAGGTTGCCAAGGCTCTCGGTCGAGGGGACGTAGGAGAAGATCTGCTCGTCCTCGTAAGCCTGGAGCACAGCGTTGGCGATCTCCCGCTCTGCCTGGTCTTGGGCGAAGACCATGAGCTCGAAGAGGATCAGCCCTGGCGCCTGGCTGGGGTCGAGGATCGGGACGGTGACGAAGCTGCCCTCAGCGGCCATCCGGTCGTAGCGGCGCTTGACGGTCCGCCGGGTCACGCCGACATCGTCGGCCACCCCCCGCAGAGGCCTGAGCGCGTCCCACCGGAGGGAGGCCAGGATGCGCCAGTCCAGGTTCGAGAGCTCTCGGTCCACCTCGGGCATGACCCCGTCGTAGAACGGGCAGGGGGCTGGGTCGCCGCTGAGCTTCTCGACCGCTTGCAGGGTGGTCTGGCGCTCGTCCTGGTCGTGGTAGGCGAACTCGACGCAGAGCCCGTCGCCCAGGTAGTCGTGGAGCACCAGGATGCGATCGAGGTCAGCGATGGCCGCGACGACCTGGTCCTTGTCCTCATCATCAGCCACGCGGACGAAGTGGGCCTCGCTGGTCAGCCCGAGGTGGGCGAGGTTGGGGACGACCTGGTACCCCAGGAGCACCCCGTCCTCCTCCATGCCGGCGATCCGGGCCTTCACGGTGTCGGGGGTCCGGTCCACCTGGTCGGCGATGTACGAGGGTTTGAAGACCTGGGGATCCCGCGGACGGGGACCGTAGGGGAGCAGGTCCATGGTCCGGAGGATCTGGACGTCCAGGTGGTCCATGCGGTGACAGGTCGGCCAGCCGGCAAGAGCCTTCCCCAGGACCCTCGGGTGGTCCTCAGGTGCTCTCGACCCAGCCGGCGCCGTCGGCGGTGATCCGGACGGTCCCGGCC
>CAYXGD010000330.1:0-2330 GCA_964464425.1 uncultured Thermoplasmatales archaeon | reverse complement strand
CGGATCATGCATCCACGTCCCCGCGCTCCAGCGTGGCCTGGCCGACGCGTTTGAGGGCCAGCGTGTAGGCTGCCGTTCGCAGGTCCACGTGGTGCTCCTCGCTGAAGCTGGCGACCTCGTGGAACGCCTCGGTGAGTTTGGCATCGAGGCGCTTGGAAACCTCGTAGAGGCCCCACCGCTCCTCTTCCCTGTTCTGGAGCCACTCGTAGTAGCTGACGATGACACCGCCGGCGTTGGCCAGGATGTCTGGAACCACGTGGATGCCCCGTTCACGCAACACCCTGTCCGCATCTGGTGTCGTGGGCCCGTTGGCGCCCTCCACGATCCAGCGAGCAGAGAGGGCAGGCGCGTTGGAACGGGTGATCTGATTCTCCATGGCAGCAGGGATGAGCACATCGCACTCAGCCAGGAGCGCCTGGTCGGCATCGACGGGCTCGGCTCCCGGGAACCCGGCGATCAGCCCGTCGTTTTCGTCGGCGTATGCCTGCAACGCCTTGATGTCGATGCCCTCAGGATCGTGCACGGCACCGGATGCGTCGATGACGTGGGTGACCGAGGCGCCGGCATCCTGGAGGTAGCGGGCTGCGCTGCTGCCGACGTTCCCGAAGCCCTGGATCACGACGGCTGCATCCTCGATGCTCTCTCCAGCCCGCCGGAGGGCCTCGGTGGCGACGACCACGACGCCTCGTCCCGTTGACTCGAGCCGCCCGGGGGATCCGCCCAGTTCCACGGGCTTGCCCGTGACGACAGAGGGGTGGCTGCCCTGGTGGAGGCTGTTGTATTCGGACAGGAGCCATCCCATCGTGCGTGGATTCGTACCGACGTCCGGGGCCGGGATGTCCCGGTCCGGGTGGAACACGTCGCGGAACCCACGGGTCATCGCCCGGGTCAGACGCTCAAGTTCGGCCTGGCTCAGGCTCCGCGCGTCGACAGCGACGCCGCCTTTGGCACCTCCGAACGGAACGCCCACGACGGCGCACTTCCAGGTCATCAGCGCGGACAGGGCCACGACCTCGGACTCGGTCACGCCAGGGTGGTAGCGGAACCCGCCTTTGTAGGGGCCAAGCGCGTTGTTGTACTGGGAGCGGTAGGCGGGGAAGACCTCGACGTCACCGCTGTCCATGCGGACCGGGACCGCGACCCGGACGACGCGCCGGGGTTCCTGCAGGACCCGGAGGACCCGCGGGTCCAGGCCGGCGTGGTCGGCAGCTCGGTTGAAGAGGACCTGCACCTCGTCGAGGAGCTTACTCGCCCTCGCGATCCGCTCTGCACGGGATGGCATCGACCGGGGTTTCGGTCGAGCTTCGTCTGCTTTCTCCATGGGGGTCTAGGCCACCATGAGAGCCTCTCGATAATGCCGGTTTCGCGGAAAGCCTATACCTCAAGACGGCCCGGTAGGCACTTATAAGATACCTGGTGCTGAGTCGCCATCGGAGCTTTTCTACATATCAATCCCCCCGTAACGTTCGTATACGCATGACCGCGAGGCATGCAAGCCTTCAAGTGGTAACCAAGCCAGAGACTTGGCATTCGTAATTGAAACCCTATGGTCGGGCCTTGGGGTGGACAGACCCGCACGAGCGGTCAAGTAGGGGCACCCACCTGGCCGCTCTCGTGCTACCTGCCGAGGTCCTCGGGTTCCTCCGCGTGCCGGGCCGAGCGCTCACGATCAAGGGCCAGGCGGGCACCGGCAAGACCCTGCTCTCGCTGGCCCTGGCCGAGCACTACCAGCGGGAGGCCGGCGATGTCCTATGGGCCACCTCGAGGTACACCGACCCCCGGACGGCCGAGGGGCTCGACCAGCGCGTCGAGGAAAGCCACCGGTTCGACTTCCTCGCCGAGCATGGCCACGACACGCCTGACTCGCCCGCCGTGGATCTCGACCCTGTTGCCTTCATCGAGGACCTGGGCACGGCGATGGATGCCTCCCGCCACCCGCTTGTGATCCTGGACAGCATCGACGGGCTAACCGAGGGTCTCGACCCGGCCGAACAACAACAGCTGCTGGCCCGGCTCATCGGCCTGGCCCGCGCGACACGCAGCCTGGTGGTCCTGATCATCGAGAGCGAAGCCGAGCACCCGGCAGACTACCAAAGCGACGGCGTGCTGCGGCTCACCGCGCGCGAGCACCACGGCACGCGTCTGCGCCAACTCCACCTCGACAAACTCCGTGGCATCTCGCTCGATCGCGCCACCGTGCCCTTCACCCTCGCCGGGGGCGCCTTTTCAGCGCTCACCGGCGGCAGCTTCACCGACACCACGGGCCTCACCTTCCCGCCGGCCCAGAGCGCCCCCGACGGGCACATCTCCACCGGGACCCACGACTGGGA
>CAYXGD010000329.1:0-2351 GCA_964464425.1 uncultured Thermoplasmatales archaeon | reverse complement strand
CGCGGCGGCCAGCAGGTCCCCGACTACCCCGAGACCCACGAGATCCGGGGCGTGACCATGCACGAGTTCGCCCACGTCTGGGGCCTTGGCCACTCCAGCGCCTGGACCCGGGCCTACGGGCCGGACCTGATGAACAGCCCGTACCCGTTCGTCTACGGTGACGGCAGCCCCGCCGGCGACGGCGGGGAGCGCTCCAGGACCCTGTGTATCACGAGCCTGAACCTGCACGGCCTGGGCCACCTCTACCGGTGGCTGCCCAACGGTACCTGGGAGGCCAGCCACGGCAACACCAGCCTGCCGATGGACATGGACTACACGCTCTACTGCGACGTCTTCGAGCAGGCCGAGCAGCGGGCCGAGGCGTTCCTGCAGGAGCGCGGGTACGACGTGGTCAGCTGACGGCCGAACGGTGCCTCACCGGACGATGCTCCTGGGTGTCCGGGAGTGGCCCACGCCATCGGCGTCTCCAACGATCCCCGATAGACACCGGGTCTGAGGTATCGTTGGACGACGTCCGCGACAGCGATAGGCTTATGGCTCGCTCACGGGGTGGAGAGCCTCGAGGAGAGCGGGAGGTCTCGTTGCCGGGTCCAGCTGCTGGGCCCGGGTGACCGGCGGTCCACTGCTCGGGAGAGATCAAGCATGCGCGACCCAGAGGACGGTCACCGCCGGCGGCAGAACAGCCCTCGGCAGACCGAGGCACCCACGTTCGAACCTGTCAACCGTTCCGATGACGATGACCTGGAGCACCTGCTGGGGTCGACGTGGCTCTCGCGGATCGGCATCGCGATCCTCGTCCTGGGGTTCGCCTTCTTCATCAAGCACGCCATCGATCAGGGCTGGATCGGACCTGCCGGGCAGATCGGTCTGGCCGTGGCCGCTGGTCTGATCCTGGTCGGGGTCGGTGACTGGCTGAACACACGCGGCCGGTACGGGTTCTACCCCCAGGTCCTCGCCGGTGGGGGCGGTGCCATCCTCTACTTCGCCGCCTTCGCCGCCTACGCGTTCGAGCCCTACAGGCAGGCCTTCGGGACGCCGGTGGAGCTCTCGCTGCTTCTCCTGTGCACGACGGCTCTCCTGTTGGGGCTCTACGCCGTCGGGCGCGTGATGCCAGTGGTCGCAGGGCAGGCGGCTGTCTTGACCATGATCACCGGGTTCCTCCCTGGCCCCGAGGTCGCGGTGCTCCGGGTGAGCCAGACCGTCCTCTTGGCCGGTGTCCTGGCGATGGCTGCCCTCGTCCGCCGGTGGGCGTCGGTCGTGGCCGTCGTCCAGGGGGCCACGTACGTCACGTTCTTCTCCTTCCTGCTCAGGGGGTTGGACCCCGGGGCCGTCCTCCTGGGTCTGCTCGGGGTGCTGCCCTTCTTCCTCGCGACCGGTTTCCGTAAGCCTCGGGAGGGCGAACCGGACGAGGTCCTGATCGCGAACGCGGCGGTGACCCTCGGGGCAACCTGGGGGCTTGGTCTCATCGCGATCGCTCGCCTGGCCGGACCGGAGGCCGACCTGTCGGCCCTCGGTGGCTGGCTCACCTTGGGCGCCGCAGCCATCGGTCTGTCCCTGGCTGCGCTCCCCGCGCCCGAGCGGTCCCGGCTTGGATGGGGGGCCATCGGTGCCATCGCGGCCGTCGGTTGGCCCATGATCCAGTTCGATGGTGCTCCGACGGCTGGTCTCTGGTTCGCCTTCCTGGCTGGCGCAGCGCTGGTGCAGCGGTTCTCCCCGAGCGGTGTGGCGAGGAGCGCCATGTGGCTGCTGGCTGGCTTAGGCTTCGTCCACCTGGCCTTCGACGAGCTGCCCGCCCTCCACAGCGGCGAGCTGGCGGTCGGCTGGGCAGCCCTGGTGGTCACCCTGGGCGTGCTCACCCTGTCCCTGGTCTGGTGGGTCGAGCGAGAAGCCATCGGCGAGCTGGCCGCAGGCTTGACCTTCGCCCTGCCTGCGACGGTCCTCTACGCGATCTTCGCGATCTTGGCCGTGCCTGGCTTCTGGTCGACGGTCATCTGGGCAGCCCAGGGGCTGGTCCTGGTGGTCGCCGGGTTCGCCTTGGCTGCCCGTGACCTCAGGTACCTGGGGCTGGGGATGTTCATGATGGTGGTCCTCAAGGTCCTGTTCGTGGACATGGCCGGGCTCGACATGATCTGGAAGATCCTGGCGTTCATGGCCGTCGGCACGATCCTCCTCGTCGCCTCGTTCCTCTACTCCAGGTTCCTGGGCAAGGGCGAGCGGCCGGTCGAGGCCGCCGGCGGCGAGGGCGTCTGACGCGCCGGGCCACCGCATCAACCATAAGCCATCCGCGTATCCCGGGCCTGATGGCCATCACCTTCGAGGTCCGGCACACCGAGGGCCTCTCCCGCCAAGGC
>CAYXGD010000328.1:0-2382 GCA_964464425.1 uncultured Thermoplasmatales archaeon | reverse complement strand
GAGCAGGTCCCGGTCATCGGCCAGGGCACCTGGAAGATGGAGCAGGACGACCCCGAGGCCGCCGTCCAGGCCATCCGCCGGGGCGTCGAGCTGGGTGCCGACCTCGTCGACACGGCTGAGATGTACGGCTCGGGCAAGGTCGAGGCGCTCGTCGGTCGCGCGCTCGACGGGCTGCGGGACGAGGTGTTCCTGGTCAGCAAGGTGCTCCCCTCCAACGCGTCCCGGGACGGGACCCTCGAGGCCTGCCGCCGCTCGCTGGAGCGCCTGGGGACCGACCACCTGGACCTCTACCTGCTCCACTGGCCCTCGCGCCACCCCATCGAGGAGACCATGGCCGCCTTCCGGGAGCTGATCGAGGAAGGCCTCACACGCTACGTGGGGGTCAGCAACCTGTCCCTGGCCGCCGTCGACCAGGCCCAGGCGGCCCTCGGCGACGGGATCCCGCTGGTCACCGACCAGGTGCTCTACTGGCTGGGTGCACGCAACGTCGAGAACGAGCTCTTGCCCGGCCTGGCGGAGCGCGACCGGACGTTGATGGCCTACTCGCCCTTCGGCAGCGGGCGTCTGCCCGGGCCGGGGAGCCAGCGGGGCCAGGTGCTCGAGGCCGTCGCCGACCGGCACGGGGCCACGCCCCACCAGGTCGCACTGGCTTGGGTCATCCGGCACGGCAACGTCCAGGCGATCCCCAAGGCCAGCCAGGCCAGCCACCTCGAGGAGAACCTGGGTGCGCTATCGGTGGATCTGACCGAGGCGGATCTCGCCGATCTGGATGAGGCCTTCCCACGGGGCCAGGGGACACGTCTCCAGATGCTCTAGCTCAACGGTCCCGCCGCAGGGTGGCGGCGCCCAGAACGAGCGCCGCGACGGCGACGAGGAGGCCGGGAGCAGGTGCGCCGTTGGTCGAGCTGCCGGGACCCTCCATCCCGGCGGTGGAGGCGCAGGCGTACTCGGTGAGGTTCAGCGTGAAGCTCTGGTTGCCCTGGACGGTCTCGAGCTTGACGGGACCGCAGGCCCGGGGCGAGTACCACTGGGTGACGCGGTCCTCGTCGCTGCCCTTGGTCTGGTTGGAGATCACCAGGGTCTCGAAGGTCCCGGCCGGGACGGTGATCGTCTCCTCTCGGAGGACGTGGTAGTCACGGTCCTGCTGGCGCTCCTGGCTCCGGTTGCCTTGGCGCGTGGTCGCGCTGCAGTCCTGCTCCCAACTGTCACCGACGGCCATGGGCCACTGGAAGCTCGGGCAGGGCTCGTCGTAGGTGGTCGTCTGGGAGAACTCCCGGGGCCCGCCAGGTGTGCCGGTGACGGTCACGTTGTTGATGGTCTTCACCATGGCGTGCTCGTCGGTGGTCATCCACTGGGTGGAGTTGGACCACTGGGTGAAGCTCTGCTGGCCTGAGCCGCCACGCGTCACCCGCTCGGTCCGCATCACGAACGTGTCGTACGAGGTGCCGTTGAGGGTGATGGTCTCGGGCCCTTCGTAGGTGCTGGTCTGGGTGATGGTGAACGTCCCGCGCTGGGTGGTCACCTCGGCTTCGCGGACCCATCGGTCGCCGTCCTCGTACTCGGGCGGGGCCTCGTCGGTCAACGCGCCGGCCACGGGGGCGGCGATCGAGAGGGCGAGCAGCAGCGACAGCACGGCGGCGGGGCGCATCACGACGGGGACCGAGCGCCGGACCTAAGAACCTCTGGTTCCCGTCGTCCGGGAGGGGCTGATCAGCTCGACCGGTGCCCATGGCGGGGAGTTATCAACCAGCGACGCGCATCTTGGGATGGTGTTCGACGACCGGACCCTGAAGAAGTGGTTCGCCCTGGAGGGCCACCGGCTCAACGAGGGGCTGGTCACCTCCCCTCGACCCATCGACGAGCTGCTCGGGCAAGACGAGCCCAGCCTGCCGACCAAGAAGGGCGGGGAGCACACGTTCGACCGGGAGACCGTCGAGCGGTTCGCCGATGGGCTTTCCCCGCTGGTCCGGTCCTCGATCAAGCTCCCGATCACGATCTACTTCTCCCACCAGACACAGAACGACGGGTACATCCAGGACAAGCACGCCATCCAGGCCATCGAGCAACTCGACCTCGCCGACACCCAGCCCCGGGACGGCAAGCTCTGGATCGGCCGACCGCTTGCCTACGACCTGGCCAAGGCCTGGCCGACGGTGTTCCAGTTCTGCCGCGTGTAACCCTGCGGACACGAGGGGCGCGAAGGGACGCGAAGCCATGGGAGCAACGCGTCAACCCCCTGCCCCGACCTCACCTGTCCGCTGCTTGCTTGCCGACCCCCAACCCTCATCCCCGACCAGGGCCCTGCCAGGCTGACACCCATGCCGCCAGCCGAGACCACCGCTCAAGAGCTCGTCGAGATGGAGCTTGCCCCGCGCCGAGCCC
>CAYXGD010000327.1:0-2389 GCA_964464425.1 uncultured Thermoplasmatales archaeon | reverse complement strand
TCGGTCGGGAACAGGATCCTCATCGTCATCGTCGATCGCCTCCGCGTGCAGGGGCCTTGCAAGCCCGCCCCTCGAGGGACCCTATGGGGCCAGGGACCTTAACCCTCCCCACCTCCGCCTCCGGCCAGGCCCGCGTCCTCGCCGAACCACCGGTCCAACTGGCGTTGGACCTGCTCGCGTTGGGCCGGGCTGAGGGCCTCCTCGCGAGCCAACAGGTCCTCGAGGGCATCGCGCTCCCAGGTCGACAGACGGCCATCGGCGAGCATCTTCTTGATCGACTCGACCATGCCGTGGGGCAGGAACTGGAACCGGTCGTCGAGGACCGTGGTCCGAAGCTCCGTGTGGAGCTCGGCCACCCGGCTCTCCAGCACCCCGAACTGCTCCTCGGTCAGGACGCCATCCATGAGCAGCGAGCGGGCCCGAGCCTTGCGGTTGTCCAGGAAGGCCTCGCACTCGCCGGGGTTGCCCTTGGTCGCCTCGAAGCCCTCCTCTAGAGCCTCCAGCTCCTCCTGGAGGCGGGAGCGCTCGCGGTAGCGGCGGGCGACGCCGATGGCGCCGCCTGTGACCGCGACCAGGATGCCAAGGATCCCGAAGGTCAGGTCCTGGTTCTCCCGGGCGAAGGCGGTCTCGATGACGTTGGGCTCGGTCGGCGCCTCCTGGCCGACGTGGAAGATCATGGTGGTGGAGGCCGTCTGGCCGGCGTCGTTGCCCACGATGAACCGAGCCTCGGCATCCCCCGACTGGTTGTACGTGTGGTTCAGGATGGGGTGGCTCTGCCAGGCGGTCTCGGTGCCATCGCCCCAGATCGCCTTGTACCGGGTGACCGGGCCCTGGAGGCCGGCGGCCGAGCTGGAGAGGTCCACAGCCAGCTGCTCACCCACGGCAGGATATGCGGTCGAGGGGGCCGGCGATGGCGTCGGGGAGCCCTTGGTCTGGCCGAGGAGGACCAGGTTGGCCGGCCGGCCCTCTTCCGGGTCGCCCTGGTCGGTGTACGCGACCAGGCCATGGCCCACGGAGAACTTCAGGAAGTTGAACGGCACCTCGTGCGTCCAAGCCGTCTCGCCATCCTCCGCACCGAGAGCGTGGACGACCTCCCCTCGGCTGTGGGTGGTCAGGGCGACGGCGTAGAGGCGTTGGGGGGTGACGATCGGTTCCTCCGAGAGGGCCTGGTCCTCCGCGAGATCCAGGGTGCGGGCCCAGCCGGTGTTGGGGTCCTCCTGGTCCATGCGGTAGATCGTCTGGCCCGACAGCGCGTAAACGCCCTCGGGCCCGACGGCTGGCGGGGTCTGCGGTTCGACGTGGGTGTCGATGTCCCGTTCCCCGATGGGTGCGTTCCAGAGCTCCTCGCCGGACCCAAGCGCGAACCGGCGGACGTCGACGGCCTTCGCGTAGACGTTGCCGTCCCAGATGGCGGGGCCGCCGAGCAGGATGGGCTCCTCGAACTGCGATCGGTCACCGACGGGTTCGGGGGCCTCGACCTCGGTCTGGTTGATCGGCGGTCCCTGCCAGCTCCACTCGAACCCGCCCTCGGTGCTCAGCGCCCAGAGCTCACCCCGGCCTTGGGCGGCCGTGGCGACGACGTTCCCGGTACCGACCGATCCGGGCACGCCTGCCAGGTCGGCGGTCATGACGACCACCCGGGAGCTTGCCACCGCTAGGCCGATCGGGTCGGAGATGCCGGGGCTATCGTGGGCATCAGGGTTCGTCCTCTCCCGGCTGGGCGTCCACGTCCAGAGGGCCTCGCCGCTGGCAGGGTCAAGGCGAGCCACGAACGCGGTGTCCTGGGGTGTCCCCACGCCGGCTGCGTCCAAGGTGCACAACACCGTGACCGCGTCAGCCTCGAGGGAGATCGATTTGCAGGTGTCCGGGTGGCGCTCCTCCCGGTCATCGTCAGGGACGTCGGTGTCCCCAGGGGGGACCTTGAGTTGGCGTTCCCAGCTCACCCCCTGCGATGTGAGGGGGACCGCGCGGACGCCGCCTTCGACGGTCACGACGAGGGTATCCCCGTCGGTGGCCATCGTCTTCGGGAACCGGTCCCCGAGCTCGGCGACGACGGAGACGTTGCCGGTCGTCCGGTCGATGGACAAGACGTCGATCGCGCCCTCGCGGGGTTCGGCCAGGCGAACCGTCATGACGAGGATCTGGTCTTCGAGGATCAACGGTCCCACCGGATCCCCGACGGGGCGCCGGTCCGGGAGCGGGACGCGCAGCGCGACATCCGGCCAATCCGGCCCCTCCTCAGCCTGGAACCCGGTGGCCGCGGCATCGCCCCTCGGCTGGAGCCACGGCCCGGCCTGGACGGCGGGGGCGAGCAGGCAGAGCGCGACGAGGGCGAGGACCGCCGGCCGTGCCATCAGCAGCTGGCGCCTCCCCACGTGATGTTCAGCCA
>CAYXGD010000326.1:0-2403 GCA_964464425.1 uncultured Thermoplasmatales archaeon | reverse complement strand
TGACCGATCATCCCGACGTTGATCTCCGGCTGCTGTGGGAGCTGGGGCATGGGGGCGTCCTACGCTTCGTTCTCTTCGGTGGTCTCTTCTTCGGCGGCGTCCTCGGCGGCCTCCTCTTCGGGGGCCTCCTCGGGTTCAGCCTCGGCCTCGGCAGGGGCCTCCTCGGCGCCCAGGAGCTGGGCGACGGGCTTGGGCCCGCGCTGGGTGATGCGGCAGTTGATCTGGGTGATCTCTGGGGAGATCTCGTTCCCGCGGAAGGCCTTCTTCTTGCGCACGCCCTTGTCCTTGGGCTTGAACCCGATGGACCGGCTGACGAGCACCTTCTTGCGGCCTGCCTGCTGGAACTCGGGGCGCATCGGGAACCCGTCCCGATCCGTGCCCCCGGTGATCTCGACCTTGTACCCCGGCAGACCCAGGAACATACCGTCGACCTCGTCGCCGATCCGCTTGCGGACGAGCACGTTGGCGTGCTGGCCCTCGACGGTGACGGGGAAGGTCTTCCCGGAATCAGGGTCTCCTACGTTGACGTTGAACTCGACCATGAGCGACCCTCTGACCCACCTGGTGGTGGGGGAATCGGCTGGCCAATAGGCATGGCGTGTATAAGCGTTGTGGGCGAGGGAGGCCTGAGGCCTGCCGAGCGAGGACGGAGGCCGAGACCAGAGAGCGAGGCCTCCAGTCCGAACGCGGAGACCGGCCGAGCGGCAATGCAAGCGACAGCCGGTCTCCGAACCGCGCCAAGGCCTGTGGCCTCCCGAGCGAGGACGGGAGCCGAGACCCCAGAGCGAGGCCTCCCGTCCGAAGCCGGAGACCGGCCAAGCGGCCACGCAAGCGACAGCCGGTCTCCGAACCACGCCAAGGCCTGAGGCCTGCCGAGCGAGGACGGAGGCCGAGACCAGAGAGCGAGGCCTCCAGTCCGAACGCGGAGACCGGCCGAGCGGCAACGCAAGCCAGAGACGGTCTCCGAACCACGCCAAGGCCGGAGGCCTGCCGAGCGAGGGGTGGTCAGCGACCGATGTCGTCGGGCATGATGTCAGCCAGCCAGGCCGGGAGGACGCGGTAGGCGACCATGTTGGCCTCGAAGGTGCCCTTGCCGAAGTCACCGCCACCGATGTCGATGGTGCGGTCCTCGTCGTGGTAGCCCATGGGGGCGTGGAGCTCGAACCGCCAACCGCTCTGGTTGGCGTACGGGCTGTCCTGGGTGGCGCCGGTGACCGGGAGCGCGTAGCTGATGAACCCGGGCCGGTCGGCGATGGCGTTGCCGTGCATGACCTTGTACCCCCGGCTCGTGGCGCCGTCCTTGACGATGAGGATGACCGGGCCGTTGACCATGTTCTTCGGATCGGTCTCGTCGCGGTCGTAGGTGAGGTTGACGACCAGCGCGGTGGTCTCCGGCGGGACGAGGTTGCCGTCGGGCGGGACGATCTCGACGAAGGGTTGGTCGGGGGTCGGGACGAGGTGCTGGCTGAGGTAGTCGTAGCTGCCCGAGACGGTGCCAAGGTCCAGCTCGTCGATCTCCCCGTTGGACCAGAAGTCCGCGTGGCTGGGCCAGGCCGTTAGGTCGAAGACCTTGACGGCGGTGATCGTGATCGCCACGTCGCCGTCGAGCACGGCCCCTGGCCCGCTGGCCTCCAGCCGGAACCCCCACCGGGTGGACTTAGCGTGGGGCAGGTCGGCCATCTCCGGGGAGAGCTCCAGGACCCACTCGGCCTGGGCGCCCTGGGGGTCGGTCTCCTGGTAGGTCGCGCGGTCGGCGGCCTTGTGCTCCAGGAGGAGCTGGCCGTTGTCCAGGCTGGAGGTGGCGTCGACCTGGACGATGAGCTGGCCGGCCCCCTCGGGGACGATCGAGCCGTTGGGGAGCGTGAAGGGGAGCGTGCCGACGCTCGTCCGGGCTTGGCCCTCGGTCAGGGGCGAGAACACGGTTGTCGCCAGGTTACCCTCTGTGTCGGTGCTGAGGACCTCGTCCATGAGGACCTTGCGGTCGGCGCCCTGCCAGTAGTTGTGGATGTGGGCCTGCCGGTAGTCGCTGTTCTGCAGGTAGCTGGCGTTCCCACTGGCCTGATCCTCCGGCCGAGCGTCCTCCGGGCCATCTGTCTCCTCGGTGGCCGTCTGCGGGGAGAGATCCGGGCCGTCGGTGGAGGACCCCAGGCAACCGGCTAGGAGCAGAAGGAGGACCATCGCGGCGACCGGGGCACGCATCGCGGCGCGTTGGCTCTCCCGTGTGAAAAGCGTTGCTGTCACCGGCTGGTCATGAGAGGGAGGGGACGGCAGGAGCATGGTCCTGAAGGTATGTTGGGTGAGAGGAGCCGATCCCCCTGCCCGTCCCGTCCGTCGTCAGCTGTCATCCTCCTGGATCTGGCTCTGCAGCCAGCCGGGCAGCTCCCGGTAGGCGGTGACGTCCAT
>CAYXGD010000325.1:0-2410 GCA_964464425.1 uncultured Thermoplasmatales archaeon | reverse complement strand
GGAGATCCGGGCTCTCGGGGCCTTCTTCTCACTAGCCACAGTGGACGAAGGTGAGAAGAAGGCCCCGATCCGCACGAGCGTTCCGATGCATGGGTGGCGGGCTCGTACTCCCGGGGCTTCCCATCACAGCCGCTCCGCTGTGGTGAGCTGCCCCCCTGAACTCCGCGGTTGAGGACCGCACCTCGCTCGCGTAGCCGCTCGGCGGTCCTCAGATTCGCACGAACGCCTCGCTCTCGGGTCTCGGCGTTCGTACTCCCGGGGCTTCCCATCACAGCCGCTCCGCTGTGGTGAGCTGTGATGGGAAGCCCCGGTGTCGCCTCTCAGTAACGCCCGCGGTCATCGGAGGGCTGTTGACAGCCCACTCGGCGGGTTGACCCGGAGGCATCTTCCCGGGGCCCGCGACGCGCGGCCCGGCAAGGGAGGGCTCGGGAGGAACCCGCTCACCTGGCCTTGGATGCACGCCGCACCTCCCCATGGCCGCCCCTGCCTTAAATAGCCTCGCGCCAGGCGTCTGCCGGGCAGCGACCGTCCAGCGGGCCCCGGAGGTCAGTAGTCGTAGTACGTGTACGAGGCCACGACGAGGGGTGCATCAGGGTAGCCGCCGGTGGCCCCGACGCAGACGATGCCGTAGGCGGCTTCCCAGGGGACCACACCGATGAAGGTCCCACCGTTGCCGCCGACCCAGTTGCCCTCGGCGTCGAAGAAGTCGACGAACGGGGTGCCGATGTCAGACTGGATGACGAACGTCTCGGTGCCGTCCACCTCGACCCGAGGCCCGAGCTCGAGACCAGGGAACACCCAAAGCGCGTTGTAGTCCGCGCAGGTCGTGGCTGTCCCCTCTTGCGGGGCGCTACCGGCCACGGCGGCCGGCGCCAGGACGATCGAGAGCAGGAAGATGCAGACCGACGCGATGCTGACGATGGATCTCATACGTGTGCCTCCGCCCCAAGCCCGGGACCAGGAGGCATCACCGGCATGGCTTATCAACCTCTCCTCGCCACGCAGCTCCGACCAGCCGAGGATCGGCGTGGGAAGCTCTTTTAGTGTCCGTCGGGCGATGGGGACGCGGTGCAACCCGACCACGTCCTCTCCGTCCAGGTCGTCGGCAAGGATCGACCGGGCCTGCTGGCCGAGATCGCCGGGCTCGTGACCGCCCTTCGCGGCAACATCGTCCACGTGGAGCACCGGCAGGTCCGCGGCATGCTGACCATGCTGATGCTCATCGAGGACCCGGACCCCGAGGCCAAGGGCGAGAAGGCCCGCCTCGAGCGCATGGGCAACGTCCTCAAGACGCGGATCGCGGGGCTTGGCCTGGAAGCGGCCACCCAGGTCGCCGAGTCCCAGCCGGACCCACCGGTGCGCGACCTGCAGGTCATGACGATCATCGGTGCCGATAAGATCGGCGTCATGCACGCCATCGCGCGAACCATCGCCGATCACCACGTCCCGATCATCCAGACCCACCAGGTGGCCTCGGGCGAGTTCATGGCCTTCGAGATCATCGTCGACGTCGGCGGCGACAACGGCGGCCCGGTCGACATGAGCAAGCTCCGGGAGGACGTCCGGGAGACCTGCGAGGCCATCGGGGTCGACGTCGTCGTCCAACCCCACGGCGTCCACCGGGCCCGCCGGCGCCTGGTCGTCTTCGACATGGACTCGACCCTGATCCAGGGCGAGGTCATCAACGAGCTGGCCAAGGCCGCCGGCGCCGAGGAGGAGGTCGAGGCCTTGACCAAGCGCGCCATGGAGGGCGAGCTCGATTTCAAGGAGGCGCTCAAGGCCCGCGTGGCCAAGCTCGAGGGCTTGTCGGTCGAGCAGCTCGAGGTGGTGGCCGACAGCATGGAGCTGACCCCGGGCGCCAGCGACCTGGTCCGGGTGCTCAAGCAGATGGGCTTCAAGGTCGCCCTGATCAGCGGCGGGTTCACGTTCTTCACCGACCGCCTCAAGGACCAGCTCGGGTTGGACCATGCCTACGCCAACCGCCTGGTCGTGGAGGATGGCCAGCTCACCGGCGAGGTCGAGGGCGAGATCATCGATTCGGCCAAGAAGGGCGAGCTCGTCGAGGAGCTGGCCAAGACCGAGGGCATCCCGCTCGAGGAGGTCGTGGCCATCGGCGACGGCGCCAACGACCAGATCATGCTGAAGAACGCCGGCCTGGGCATCGCGTTCAACGCCAAGGAGGTCCTGCGCAAGGCCGCCGACGGCCAGATCACCAAGGAGAACATCGCCGGCCTGCTCTACTGCCTGGGCGCCAGCGACCTGGAGCTCGACAAGTTCCGGGCGCAGCAACGGTCTGAAGGGGCTCCCGACGACGAGGCGTGAGGCCGGCCGAGGCCAACGGTCCCCGGCTACCGCATGAACAACCCACCGTTCACGTGGAGCGTCTGCCCCGTCAAGTAGCTGGCATCGG
>CAYXGD010000324.1:0-2417 GCA_964464425.1 uncultured Thermoplasmatales archaeon | reverse complement strand
GCGGGGGCGACATGGCCGCCCGCCTCGAGCTGGCCGGCCAGCGCCTGGGCACCGACCTCACCATCGACGAGTTCTGCGAGCCCGGCGCCATGCTCGACGTGGCCGGCGTCACGAAGGGCAAGGGCCTCCAAGGCTCGGTCAAGCGCTTCGGCGTCAAGCTCCAGAGCCACAAGAACTCCAAGAACCGCCGCGACGCCTCGCCGCTGGGGCCCTTCCAGCCCCGGTTCATCCGGTCCAGCGTGCCCATGCCCGGCCAGATGGGCTACCACCAGCGGACCGAGTACAACAAGCGCGTCCTCAAGCTCGGGGACGACGGCAGCGAGGTCACCCCCGCTGGCGGCTTCAAGAACTACGGCAACGTGAACAACAGCTACGTGCTCCTCCACGGGACCATCCCCGGTCCGACCAAGCGTGCCATCGCTTTCCGGCACGCCGCCCGGTACACCAAGGGCGTCGAGGTCGAGGAGCCGCAGATCACCTACATCAGCACCGCGAGCAAGCAGGGGGCCTGAAGATGGAGATCAACGTCTACGACCTCTCCGGGAACGCGTCCGGCAGCATCCAGCTGCCCCGGGCCTTCGAGACCCCGTTCAGGCCCGATGTCATCCGCAAAGCGGTCAGCGTATCGCAAGCAAACCGCCGTCAGCCCTACGGTGCCTCGCCCATGGCCGGGCGATGGCGCGCTGTCGAGGGCTGGGGCCCGGGACGGGGTGTCTCCCGTGTCCCCCGTCTGACCCAGGGCCGCCGCGCGGCCTTCGCGCCCCACGTCCGGGGCGGCCGCCGCGCCCACCCGCCCACCGCGGAGAAGAAGCTCGACGAGAAGATCAACAAGAAGGAGCGGCGCCTGGCGCTGCGCTCGGCTCTGGCCGCGACGGCCGACACCGAGCGCGTGGCCGACCGCGGCCACCGCTTCGACCTCGAGGCCACCCCCCTGGTCGTCGAGGACGCGCTGCTCGACATCGGGACCACCCAAGAGCTGCTCTCCACCCTGGAGACGCTCGGCGTGGCTGCCGACGTCCAGCGGGCCAAAGAAGGCACCAAGGTCCGCGCCGGCAAAGGCAAGCTCCGAGGCCGACGGCTCAAGGTCCCACGCAGCCTCCTGCTCGTGGTCCACGAGGAGGGCCCGGTGACCCGTGCAGCCAGCAACCTGCCGGGCGTCGAGTTCACCACCCCCGATCAGCTCAACGTCGAACGCCTGGCTCCCGGCGGCGACGCCGGCAGGCTCACGCTCTTCACGCAGTCCGCGCTCGAAGCTACCGAGGAGGTGGCCAAGTGACCGTCAACCCCTACCAGGTCATCCGGCACCCCTGGGTGACGGAGAAGACCATGAACCGGATGGACGAAGAGAGCAAGATCGACTTCGTCGTCGACATCGACGCCAACAAGACCACCATCAAGTGGGCCGTCGAGGAGCTCTTCGAGACGACGGTCACCAAGGTGAACACGCGCATCACCATGGAAGGCAAGAAGATCGCCTCCATCGGCTTCTCCTCCCCCGAGGAAGCCGAGGACATCGCCATGCGCGTCGGTATCTTCTGAGGTGTGCAGCCATGGGAAAAAGGATCATTTCACAACGACGCGGCAAGGGCTCATCGACGTTCAAGAGCCCCAGCCACCGTCACAAAGCGCCCAACACGCTCCCCAAGGTCCACAAGGCGACCGCAACGGTCGAGGACATCGTCCACAACCCGGGGCACCAGTCCCCCCTGGCGATCCTACGCCTGGACGACGGGAGCAAGGCAAGCTACCCAGCGCCCGAGGGCCTGGCCGTCGGTGACGAGGTCAACCTCGGCGAGGGTGAGGCCACCCTGGGCAGCGTGCTCCCTCTGGGGATGATCCCCGAGGGGCGATTCATCTACAACGTCGAGAACAAGCCCGGCGACGGCGGCAAGTTCTGCCGCTCGGCGGGCAACCGCGCGGTGGTCGTCCAGCGAGGACGGGACACCGTCGTGGTCCAGCTCCCGTCTGGACAGTTCAAGAACTTCAACCCCGCCGTCCGGGCCGCCATCGGCACGGTGGCCGGCGGCGGCATCAAGGACAAACCGATCGTCAAGGCCGGCAAGCGCCACCACATCCTCCAATCGAAGGGCACGTACTGGCCCGTCGTGCGAGGCGTGGCCAAGAACCCGGTCGACCACCCGTTCGGCGGTGGGCAGAAGCAGCACACTGGGCGACCCAAGACGGTGGCCCGCAGCGCGCCCCCGGGCCGGAAGGTGGGTTCGATCGCGGCCAAGCGAACCGGCAAGAGGTGATCAGGATGGCGAACAGGCGTACACGGAAAGCACGCAAGCGATCCATCGAGACCCGCCGCGAGGAGGAGTTCAACTACCGCGGCCGGGACCTGGAGGACCTCCAGGAGCTATCGATGGAGGAACTGCTCCCCCTGCTCCCGGCACGAGCCCGGCGCAAGCTCTCTC
>CAYXGD010000323.1:0-2419 GCA_964464425.1 uncultured Thermoplasmatales archaeon | reverse complement strand
CGGCCAGGGGGTGGCCCTTGGCCTCGAGGTTGAAGGCCTTGTACCAGCCGAAGGGGGCCCGCCGGGTCTCGTAACCGGCCTGGTCCAGACGGGCTTGGAGCTTCCGGGTGGTCTCCGAGGCCACCTTGGGCGGGGCCAGGTCGTCGGAGAGGTGCGCGTAGGGGTAGACGAACACCTTGTCGACCTTGACCTGGTCGGCGTGCTGCTTGATCTCCTCGAACGCGTTCTCCACCACGCCGTCGGGATCGCTCTCGTCGCCGGACTCGATGCTGCAGAACGCCACCAGCGCGTCGGTCAGCTCGTTGGTCTCGCCGGTGTCGTCGAGGTCCTCGGCCAGGTTCTTGATGGCCTTCTTCGCCTCGAAGCTGATGCGGTCGGCGTGGATGAGGAGCAGCCGCATTCGCCGAGCCAGACCCGTCTTCCTACTTAAGCCTAGAGGGGGCACCCTTCGAACTAGGCGTTCTGACGCCTGCTGGACGTACGAACGAGCGCGACGAGAGGGCGCTGCCGAACGTTTGCACGCCTGAGAGGGGGGACGGCCGAGCGGACGGTGACCTCGCCCCCCCCGGCACGTCCAGGAGGCCCCATCGAGGCCGCCACCCCCGGGCCGGGCAAGCCACCGACCACAACGCATAAGCGCGCCGAGGCGGGCGACCGAGCGTGAGACCTCTCGGGGCCCTCCTGCTCCTAGCGGCCCTGGTCAGCGCCGGCTGCCTGGGGCCGTCAGCCGACGACCTCACCCAGGAACCCCTCGACACGACCGCCGAGGGCAACAGCACAGAGGCCCAGGAGGACCAGGGACCCCCGGGGAACACCACCCACCCGATGCCTGGCGAGGGCACACAAGCGGCCCCGACCGAGGCGGCGCCAGCACCGGCCGAGCCCGAACCGCCGTCATCGACCCCCGCCCCCGCCTACGAGCCCCACGTGATCGTGGGCATCCCCGACACGGGGATCAACCCCTACCACGAGGTCTACCACCGACCGGAGCGGACCGAGCATCCGTGCACCTACGTCGAGGGCTTCCCCTGTGACCTGCCCGCCCTGGAGCTGAGCATCGGGGAGCACGGCTCCTGGGAAGCTGCCTTCGAGGCCGACCGGCAGCTTTGGGAGGCCATCGAGCCTGGCGACGCGTTCTGGATCCCGAGGACCAACATCGTCGCGGCCATCTGCCAGGAACCGTACCTCCCGGAGGACGAACCGCTGGCCGGGACCGGGGCCGACCTGTGCATCCTGGATGACTCCCACCGCCACGGCACAGGGACGACGAGCAGCGTCCTGAGCGAGAACCCAGATGCGCTGATCGCGTTCAAGGAGGGCGACCACAGCATCCAGCCGTTCTCGGAACACGCCATCCCCGTGGACGTCTACAGCGTCTCCTGGGGCCACCTGGTGAACCCGACGTGGTCCGGCGAGACCGCACCGGTCTACCTGACCAGCTCCGGGAACGATCCGGGGACGACCGTCGCGGACGCCTGGGCCGGCCGGCTCGATGTCATCAGCGTCGGTGGGTTCCACGCGGAGTACGACATGGAGGAGACGATGGCCGCCAAGCAGCCCGACATCGTCAGCCAGTACTGCCGGGAGGGGGCGGCCACGCAGAGCCTGACCGGGACCGCCGACGACTACTGCGGGACGAGCTTCTCGACCCCCACAGCCGCCGGTGCCCTGTCCAAGGTGATCCTGGGCCTCCGGCGGGCCAGCGGGTACACGGGCAGCGTCGAGAACGGCTCGGTGGACCCGGTCCTGGACATCTCCATCGCCGAGCTGCGCGCAGCGATGAACCGGACCGCAACCTACGACCCGGAGCCCCGGTACGAGGCCGACGGCACCATGGTCAACATCCCGCTCAACCCCGTGGCGCCGTGGGTGCAGATGAGCTGGGGGTTCTACGACGGGACCGTGGCCGACGACACCCTGGCCCACCTCCTGGGCATCCGGGAGGTTCCGGAGAAGCCCGAGGAGGCACGCCTGTACATGGAGACGGTCGTCCAGGCCAAGCAGGCCCACCCGTACACCTAGCCCCGACCGGCCACCATGTTTTTGACCACCGGCCCGATGTCGCAGCTCCATGAGTCCGAGCCCCCTGGAGCTCGTCACCCGCAACACCGCCGAGATCGTGACCGACGACGAGCTCGAGCAGTTGCTGGAGGAGAAGGACCACCCGACGGCCTACATCGGGTTCGAGCCCTCGGGCACCGCCCACCTCGGCTGGAAGGTCTGCGCCAACAAGATCCGAGATCTCCAGGACGCCGGGTTCGAGGTCACCGTGCTGCTGGCCGACTGGCACGCCCAGATCAACGACAAGCTCGACGGCGACCTCGAGCGCATCCAGGCCTGCGCCGTCTACATGGAGGAGGCGTTCAAGGCCCTGGGCGTGGCCGAGGACACGACGTTCACCTACGCCTCCGAGTGGGTC
>CAYXGD010000322.1:0-2421 GCA_964464425.1 uncultured Thermoplasmatales archaeon | reverse complement strand
GCCTGGACCTCGGAGAGGTACTTGGTCTGGTCCTCGGTCGCCTGGACGTAGGCGTGGACAGCGCCGGCGTTGACACGGAAGGGCCTGGAGGCGACGTAGCCGGCCTCGCTGGCCTCGCTGGCGACGAGCACCAGGAAGGCGCTGGCCGAGCCGACCAGCAGGCCCTCGTCGGGTGCCAGGAGGCTGGTCGTATCCACGCAGACCCTGTCGCCCATACCAGCGTCCTCGACGCTGAGGACCTCACCCTCGACGAGCGCCAGCTGGCCGCCCTCTCGCTGGGAGAGCTGCGTGGCAACGGCCTTGACGGTGGCGGGATCGTCGGTGGCCAGGACGAGACCGCGCACCCCGGCCTCAAGGGTCGTGACCGCCAGCTCGACCTCCTCGGCATCCTCGACCCGGGCGAACAGGCGCGTGCTGGTCCCCTGGGTCCAGGCGATGAGGTTCTCCAGCGGGATGATGGTCCAGTCGCGAGGGGCGACGATCAGCACGTCGATCTCACCGACGAGCTCGCGGGCCGCCTCCTGGTCCTCAGGGTCATCGATGGTGACGACCCGAGCGGTACGGTCGCCCAGATCCACGTCGTCACCCTTGCGCGTGGCCAGGGCCACCCGGCCGACCCCCTCGGCCTCGGTCCGCTGGTCCTCGGTGACGATGACGCCGTCGGCCCCGGCTTCCAGGGCCGCGCCAGCCACCTGGGCGACATCGCCGGTCGGTTGGACCCAGAGCTCCCGGTCCACACGATCACCCGGGCAGCTTGGCGGTGACCTCGTCCAGGGAGCCCCCCTCGACGACGAGCTGCCGCATGCCGCGCACGGTCGCCACGGGGTCCTCGGCCTGGAAGCTGTTGCGGCCGATGCTGACCCCTGCCGCGCCGGCTTCGACGGCGCCGGCGACCATCTCGAAGAGGGCCTCGGGCGTGTCGACCTTCGGGCCGCCGCTGATGACCACCGGGACCGGGCATGTATCGACGACCTCGGCGAAGCTCTCCGGGTCGCCGGTGTAGGGGCACTTGACCAGGTCGGCCCCCAGCTCGGCGCCCAGGCGGGCGACGTGCTTGACCTTGGCCACGTCGTGGGGGTCGTCGATCTCCGGGCCCCGGGGGTACATCATCGCCAGGAGGGGCAGGCCGTGCTCCTCGCAGGCGGTGGCCACACGGCCTAGGTCCTCGACCATCCGGGACTCGGTGGCCGCCCCGACGTTGACGTGGACCGAGACCCCATCGGCGCCGAGCCGGCTGGCCTCGGCGACGGTGCCGACCAGGCGTTTGTCGTTGGTGTCGGGGTTCAGGCTCGTGCTCGCCGACAAGTGGACGACCAGGCCCATGTCCCCCAGGGAGGTGGCGATGGCGGGGACCAACCCCTTGTGGACGACCACCGACGTCGCGCCGCCCCGTCGGGCCAGATCCACGGCCTTGGAGGGGTTCCCCAGGCCCTCGATCGGGCCGGAGGAGACGCCGTGGTCCATCGGGATGATGACGGCCCGCCCGGAGGGAGCGACCCGCCTCAACCGGAGTCCGATACCAGGGTGTGTCATCCTGTCTCGATACTGAACGCCCTCATTTAAGCGTTTGTGTACATTGATGCGGGATACTGACCTCTGGAGGACGTTTTCGAACGTCACTACTTCAACCTACCGGCCAACGTTTATGGTGAACGATGTGCTCTTCTGTGCATCATGTGGGCCCGCTTGACCGAGCACTTCTCCCGCTACCCGGCCCAAGGACGCGTGGCTCGACTCCTGCTCCGCTACGGGTTCGCCGTCCACGACGACAACATCTGGGCTGGCGAGGTCGGGCTCACCGACACCGCCATCGCACGGGCGGCCAACGTCGACCGCCGGGTCGTCAAGGCCACCGTCGAGACGATCCAGGGCAACCCGGACCTCTACCGGGTCTACAGCCGCCTGGTGCCGACCTGCCATCTGAGGGAGGCCGCCCCGAGCCTCGGCTGGGGGGCCTTGGAGATCGTCCCGACCGACGCCAGCAAGCCCGGCATCCTCTCCGGGGTGGCCCAGGTCATCGCCGAGCACGGCATCTCGATCCGGCAGGCCATCGTCGACGATCCCGAGTTCGCCGAGGAGCCAAGGCTGCACGTGATCACGGAGAAACCGATCCCCGCCGATGTGCTCCCGGAGGTCCAGGCGGTCGACGGCGTCAGCGAGGTCATCCTGGGTCCCAAGCGGGAAAGCGTCGGCACGAGCGAGGGCCAGTGACCCGGCCCGCGACGCCGCCTCACTCCCGTAGACGAGGATGCGTGGCGTCGCTACCCTCGTCGTCGACGTCGACCGAGGGAAGCTCCTCGAGCCGGTCGTCGGCGGGCTTGCCTTGCCGCCACGCGTGGGCCAACAGCTCGACCTGATCGGCCACCAGGGCTGGGTCGTCGGTCCACATGGCCAGGTCCTCCCCCTTGAACAGGTGCGTGT
>CAYXGD010000321.1:0-2436 GCA_964464425.1 uncultured Thermoplasmatales archaeon | reverse complement strand
GTCTTCGCGTTCCTCCAGCTCGGCCTGGGGATCTTCCCCACCACCGCCGAGTGGGCCACCAGGGCCGGCGACATGCTGCTCTTCCTCGGCACCGACCTCTCCTTGATCCTGATCGGTGTCGGGTTCCTGGTCGGGCTCAGGATCAGCAGCCTGATCTTCGCCGGCGGTGCCTTCGCCTGGTTCATCGTCCTCCCGCTCCTCTCGGCCTTCTCCGGGGCCAGCGTCCTGGACGTGCCGGGCACCGGCGGCCTGGATGCCGTGGCGGCCGCCTTCACCATCTGGGATGCCAAGATCCGGCTGATCGGTGCCGGCGCCATGTTCACCGGGGGCGTGCTGGCGGTGTGGAACCTGCGCGACTCCCTAGCCACCGCCGCCCGTGAGGGCCTGGCCAGCTACCGCGGCGTCGGCGAGCAGACCACCGGCGACATGCCGTTCAAGTACGTCGCGATCGGTGTCCTCGTGCTCATCGTCCCCCTGGCCTTGCTGATCACCGGCGCCCTACCCCAGCTCTGGCAGGTGGCCATCACCGTCGGCGTGGTCGTCGTCGCCGGCTTCCTCCTCAGCGCGGTCGCCGGCTACATGGCTGGCGTCGTCGGCTCGTCCAACAACCCGGTCAGCGGGGTCACCATCCTGGCCCTGGCAGCCACCGCCGGCCTGCTCAGCCTCTTCGGCATCAGCGGCTCGGCCGGCATCCTGGGTGCCCTGTTCGTCGCCGCCCTGATCGCCACGGCCGCGGCCATCAGCGGCGACACGATGCAGGATCTCAAGACGGGTCACATGGTCGGGGCCACCCCCTGGAAGCAACAGATCGGCCAGATCCTCGGCGTCGGCTTGTTCGCCATGGCCGCCCCCTTCGTCCTCGTCCTGCTCAACGAAGCCTTCACCATCGGCTCCCAGACCCTCCCCGCACCCCAAGCGGGGCTCATGGCCACCTTCCTCGACGGCTTCTTCGGGCAAGGGGTCGACCTGCTCATGCTCGGCGGTGGAGCGGTCGTTGGCGCGATCACCGCGGCCCTCGGCTTCTCGGTCCTGCCGGTGGCTGTCGGTGTCTACCTCCCGCTTGGCCTCTCGGCGCCCATCTTCATCGGTGGCCTCCTGCGCTACGGCGTCCAACGCTACGCCCGCAAGCAGGGCGCCGACGAGGAAGCCAGCGAGCAACGCGGGACCCTGCTGGCCTCCGGTGTCATCGCCGGTGAGGCCGTGGCCGGGATCCTGCTGGCGGGGCTGATCGTCCAGGACGCTTCGGCAGGGACCACCCTCACCTTCGATCTGGCCCCGCTGATCCTGGGCTTCCTGGCCGGCGGCGGCGTCCTGCTCGTGCTCGGCCGCGGCCGCTGGCCGATGGCGCTGGCGCTCGGCTGGGCCCTGGCCGGCACCTTGGTCGGCTTCCTGATGATGCTCGACGTGACCTGGGCAGCCACCCTCCCGGCGGCCGCGGTCGCCGCCCCGCTCCTCGTCGGCCTGCTCGTCGGCCTGGGCTTCCTGGTCGCCGGCGGCCGCAGCCTCCCCAGCTGGCTCGCCGCCCTCGCCTTCACCCTCCTCGGCGCCGGCGTGGCCGTGCTCCTGGCCAACGGGACCCTGGCGCCCAGCTTGGCCGGGGGGCCCCTGGTCGGCTTGCTGGTCATGACCTACGGTGCCGGGGTGATCACCTACCTGGCGCTCCGCCCCCAGGTCGCGGCTGAGGAACCCTGAACGTTCATCGGTTCGACCAGAACCTTCAAGCCCCCACGAACAACCTCGCATCCCATGGGAGAACGGAGGCACCACACCCTGGTCATCCTGGCCCTGGGGTTGGCCATGCTCACCGCCGGCTGCATCGGCATGGCCGACGACCCGACCACCGACCAGACCCTGGACACCCTCACCCGGGACCAAGGGACCGACGACGACCAGATGACCGCCGAGGAACGCACCGAGCAGGACGAGGGTCTCGAGCCCACCCAGGCCCCACCCTTCTACGCCCGCGAAACGATCACCGTCTCCGGCGAGCTCACGCTGCAGGCCCTCCCTGCGATCCTGGCCACCGTCAACGGTGAGATCGCCGTCGAACCCGGCCCCGAGGACCGCTGGGAGCTCGTCGCGACCCTCACCGGCCGCGGCTCCTCCCCGGAGGAGGCCCGCCAGCAACGCGACCGCATGACCTTCCTGTGGAGCATCGGGCCCGCCGGCGACCACACCCTGGCCGCCCAGGTGCTGCTCGAGGAAGATCCCGGCGACGACGGGCCTGTCACTGTCGGGTCCAGCGGTCACGCCAGCGGCGATCTGGCCCTCACCGTGCCCGAGGACGTGCTCCTCGATCTGCGCGCCCAAGCCACCAACGGTGCCATCCAGGTCACCGGCCTCGACACCGACGAGCTCAGGATCGACACCACCAACGCCGACGTGACCGTCGAGGACGTCACCGCCAAGATCCTCGACGTCGACACCACCAACGGC
>CAYXGD010000320.1:0-2458 GCA_964464425.1 uncultured Thermoplasmatales archaeon | reverse complement strand
ACACCGGCCGCCAGGGCGACGGTGTGGCTCACAAGGACAAGTACACCATCTTCGTGAGCGGCGCCCGCAAGGGCCAGGTCGTCAAGGTCTACATCAACAACATCTCGGGCACCCTGGCCTTCGGGGATGCCACCGAGATCGTCGAGGAAGCCACGTAGCCCGGCCGGCCGGCGGCACCCCTTGCCCCGTCATGGGGCCCACCTCTTACCTCCCTGAGCCGTGGCTCGGGTTTGCGCCGGGGACGCAAAGCCAACCTACAGGGCTGGCCAAGCCCCCTGGGCCTGGGAGGGAGGATGATGCCTGCCACCACGACGCCCGACCGACGCTCGATGCCGCCACAGGGCTCCCGACACCTGCCTGTGGCCCTCGCGACGACCGCCTTGAGCCTCCTGCTGGTGCTCACACCCATCGCGACCGCCCGGCTCGGAGGTCCCGATGCCCCCACGGATCCGATCGACCCGACCCCTGAGATGGGCGCCGAGGTCGTCGGCGTGAACGCGACGACCGCTCCCGGGTACACCGCCACCGCCGACGTCCTGGTCTGGTTCGAGTGCCAGGATCCGGCCCACTACACAGGACCTTACCAGGTCGAGCTATCGCTCGAAGCCTCCACGGACCAGGTGACCGTCCCCGAGGCGACCCGGACCCTGGCCGTCGAGTTCTCGGAGACCGAGTGCAAGACCGAGCCGGCCCGGCACCAGCGACGGCTCCCGGTCGAGATGGTCCTGGCCCCCGAGGTCACCGCGTACACCGAGATCCCGGTCAGCTACGTCCTCGCGCCGACCGATGGCGGGCCACGGACCGAGGGGACGCTCGACGTCACCGTCCCGAGGATCGGGGCGTACTCGATCACGCCTGATACCACCTACCGCGAGAAGGGTGAGAGGATCCCGGTCTACCTCTCGGTGCACAACACGTTCAACGCGCCGCTGACCGTCGAGATCAGCCTCATGGGCGAGCCCAACCTGGGCACCGTCGAGACCCCGGGGAACCGGACCTTGCGACCCGTGCAGCTCAGCGACGGCACCGAGCCGGACCTCTTCGTCGTCTGGTACGAGATCGACGAGCGCGGTCTGGATAGCTTCTCGATCCGCCTTCGGGCCGCGGTCCTCGGGCCCGATGGCGACACCCGTGATACCCTGCTGGAGGATGTCTACGAGGTGCGCATCGACACCGAGAACCGGTCGATCCAGGCCTCCCAGTTGGAACCGATCGACCAGCGGCCAGCCCCCGGGCCCGGCCCCCTGGCCCTGATGGGTGCCGCGCTGCTCGGTGCTCTGATGTGGCAGGATCGGCGGCGGCGAGGGGAGGCTTGAGATCGGCAGGGCCGGGCGCAGCCCGCCGCGCCTGTGGCCCTTTCTTCCCCCGTTCTACCTTCCAGCCTCAGGTGAACGTTTTATAGCAGCCAGCTTTTCGCCGGCATACTAGGTGTTGACATGGTCAAGGCTGCAGTGCTGGTCAAACAAGTGCCGGACACCGAGGAGGTCCGGATCGACCCCAAGACCCGCGAGCCGGATGCCAGCCGCGCCGAGCGCGTCCTGTCGCTCTACGACAAGAACGCGGTCGAGGCGGCCGTCCAGCTCAAGGAGGATGGCGCGGTCGAGGAGGTCGTCGCCATCAGCGTCGGAGACGAGAAGCTCGATGAGACCCTGCGCGAGGTCCTCGCCATGGGCGCCGACAAGGCCGTCTCGATCAAGGAGCCTGAGCTCCTGAAGGGCGGTCCCCTGGCCAAGGCCCGAGCGCTGGCCAAGGCCATCGAGGCCGAGGGCGACATCGACCTCGTCCTTGCCTCCGAGGAATCGGCCGACAGCCACACCGCGAGCACGGGCCCGATGGTCGCCGAGTTCCTGGGCGCCTCGCTGCTGTCCTACGTGGCCGAGCTCTCGGTCACGGGCGACGGTGTCGAGGTCTCCCGGGAGATCGACGAGGGCATCGAGGGGCTCACCGCACCGTTCCCGGCCGTGGTCACGGTCGTCGAGTCGATCAACGACCCCCGTCTGCCCGCCCTGACCCAGATCCTCCAGGCCAAGAACAAGCCCCTGGAGGAGAAGTCCCTGGCTGATCTGGGCGTCGAGGCCCAAGCGACCCTCAAGATCGTGAACAACGTGGCCCCCGAGCAGTCCCGCAAGCAGGAGATCTGGGACGCCAGCGATCCCGGTGAGGACGCCACCCAGCTCCTTGACAAGCTCAGGAAAGAGGGGGTGCTCTAGATGACCGTCCTCATCTTCTCCACCAGCAAGGACCTCTACCCCGAACTCGTCACCGCCGGTCAGAAGCTCGGCGAGGAGATCGTCGCCCTGGCCGTGGGCCCGCTGGCCGACCAGGCCGACGGGATCGCCCCCGGTGCCGACCGTGTCCTGACCATCGACGGCGACGACACCGCGTACATGTCCGAGACCGCCACCGGCGCGCTCGCCCAGGTGGCCGAGGACGTCGGCGCCACGACCGTCCTGGTCGG
>CAYXGD010000319.1:0-2467 GCA_964464425.1 uncultured Thermoplasmatales archaeon | reverse complement strand
TGTTCCAGAAGGAGACCCAGTACCAGATCGTCCTGGGCGAGGACAGCATGATCCCCTACGTGGCCCGGGAGATCGACGGCGAGGAGGAGCAGGTCCTGCTCAGCGAGGGTGAGAAGACCCGCCTGGGCCTCTCCCTGCTCTTCGCCCTGCGGGATGTGGCCAGCGAGCGACCCTTCCTCCTGCTGGACGCACCGTTCAGCACGCTGGACGACGAGGGCGTCTACCGCCTGCTCGAGCTGGTCCGCGACCACGAGGGCCAGGTCGTCGTGTTCACCAAGGACGCCTTCCCCGACGGTCGCTGGTACGACGCCGTCCGCGACGCCGACCCGACGGTCTACCGGATGGACTGGGTCAAGGAGGACCCGCGCGACCACGAAGGCTACACCGAGATCAACCCCGCCAAGGTCGAGGCCCTGCGCCTCCAGGGGGCATGACCCATGACCGACACCACAGCCACCCAGACCCAGGCCGACGACGATGTCCTGTCGACGACGATCCAGGTCACCGAGCCCACCAAGGGCCTGATCGACGGCATGACCCGCCGCCTGGGCTTCTGGTCCAACCCCGTCGAGGCCGCGCTCTTCCTGGCCGGCCTGGCCCTCAAGGCGGACCAGGGCCCGGTCCCCGACGACGAGCTCGACGGCGACCTGATCGCCATCGGCCAGCTGGCCGACGCCGCCGGCAGCTCGGACCAAGCCGACCAGCTCACCCTGCTCGGCCTCATCCGGGACCCTGACCGGCCCCTGGAGGAGACCATCGAGGCCGACCTCCCCGGTCTCATCGAGGCCGGTGCCGGCATCGCCCGCCCCAAGATCGCAGGCGCCGACGTGGCCGAGGCCACCGGCGGCCTGGTCGACCTGCTGCAGACGTGACGGCAGGCCTGGGGAGGGTAGGTTCGGCCCGCCCCGGCCTGAACCAGGTTGGACCCTGTCGGTTACATTCAGGGCATGCCAGAACAGCTAAAGCCTCGCCCGGCCCATGAGAACAGGATGCGGCTGACCCGCTGGCTCGAGGCGCTCAACGACAAGATCCTCGAGACCGTCGACCGGTTCGGCATGGTCATCTCCCTGGGGCTGATCCTGCTCGCGTTGACCGGTGAGCTGCTCGGTTGGTGGAACGACGTCGGGGTCATCATCGCCGCCCTGGGTCTCGGCGTTGGCCTCTGGAAGGCCTGGCGAGACAACGGCACCCGGCTGCTCGAGGTCCTTGCCCACCAGCAGGACCACCTGGTCCACATGGCTGGCAAGCAGGACGCCATGCTGGAGAACCAGGGCGCCATGGTGGAGAACCAGCGCGGCATGCTGGACAACCAGCAAGCCATGCTGGAGCGGCAGGATCGGACCATCGATGTCCTCGACCGCATCCAAGCGATCCTGGACGCGCGGTTGCCCGGCGGGTCCTAGCGCCGGGCCCTGGCTGGTATGGCCGCAACCGACCGGTTGCAGGCACCGCAGCGCTTAGGGGGACCGGCGGGTTGGGGACCCCAGATGACCCGCCCCCGGCTCTCCTTGCTCGTGCTTGCCATCGCGTTGACCGTCCCCGCTGCCGTCTTGGCTGTGGCCCCGACCGCCGAGCCGGCCAGCCAGACGGTGTTCAACCCGGCGAGCTACGGCGCCTGGAGCGATCCGATCCCCGTCCCGGTCTCCGCCGAGCACGCGGCCACGCTCCCCACCGGGGAGGTCCTGCTCTTCCAGACCGCCGAGGACGCCCACGTCTGGGACCCGGCCACCGGCGAGCTGACCCCGGTCCCGACCGGCACCCACGCCTCACCGAACTGCGCCGGGCTGGCCGTGCTGGCCGACGGCCGCGTGATCACCGTCAGCGGGCACAGCCACAGCCACGGCCCCGCGGTCGGCGAGGTCCCGGACCCCGACGAGCTCACGCCCTCCACCTGGGCTGGGAACACGCTCACGCTGACCTTCGACGGGGAGACCCGGACCTGGACCAAGGGGGCCGACCTCAACCAGGCCCGCTACTACCCCACGGCCATCACCCTGGACGACGGCAGCGTGGTCACCGTCTCCGGCAACGACGAGGAGGGCGGGCCGGCCGAGACCGTCGAGCGACTCGTGCCGGGCGCCAGCCAGGGCTGGGAGACGATCCCCGCCGCCGAGAAGGAGATGGACTTCTACCCCCGCCTGCACCTGCTGCCCAGCGGCGACCTGGTCCGCACCGGCCAGGAGCAGCAGGCCCTGTTCCTCGACCGTGAGACCTGGACGTGGGAGGAGGGGCCCACCGGCAACTACGGCCAACGGTGGGGTGGGGCCTCGGTCCTGCTCCCAGGGCTGGATCAGGTCCTGGTCACCGGCGGCGGCAGCTGGGGCTTCGGCAGCGAGGGCCACCAGACAGCCGAGCTCCTGCGCGACGATGCGCCGGGTGTGGCCGAGAACGTGGTCGATGGCCTGGTCCAAGGCAGCACGCCGGCCACCGGCCACACCGAGATCCTCGACCTCTCCGGCGACGAGCC
>CAYXGD010000318.1:0-2474 GCA_964464425.1 uncultured Thermoplasmatales archaeon | reverse complement strand
GACAACGTCCGGGGCGCCCAAGGCGAGATCGAGAACGTCCCCGCCGAGACCCACGCCGAGCGGCAGTGGGTGCGCCGGCTGGCCGGCGAGGCCGAGGCCTTCGTGCTCGACGCCTTCCCGGCCTGCCACCGGAGCCACGCCAGCGTCGTCGGTTTCCCGCTTCTGCTGCCGGCCTGTGCCGGACCGCTTCTCGACGAGGAGATCAACGCTATCGAGCACGCCACCAGCGAGGTCGAGGGTCGCCGGGTCCTCGTGCTGGGCGGCGCGAAGGTCGAGGACGCGCTCAAGGTCCTCCACCACCACCTCGAGGGCGGCCTGATCGACGAGGCCCTGTGCGGCGGTCTGCTCGGCGAGCTGTTCCTCCAGGCGCGCGGCCACCAGCTCGGCGGGGCGACCGACAGGGTCCTCGATCGGATGGGCGCCAGCGGGTTCCTGTCCCTGGCCGAGTCCTTGGTCCAGACATACGATCCCCAGATCGTCACGCCGCTGGACGTGGCCTACACGGACGGCGGCCAACGCCAGGACATCTTCATCGAGGAGCTCCCGGCCAAGGGCAAACTCTTGGACATCGGCCCGGCGGCCGCCGACGACTTCGCCGAGAGGATCGAAGGGGCCGACAGCGTCGTCATGAACGGCCCCATGGGCGCCTACGAGCAAGCTGGCTTCAGCCAGGGCACCGAGCGCGTGCTCGAGGCCTGCGCCCGCACCCACGGCTTCACGTTGCTCGGCGGTGGCCACACGGTGACCAGCATGGAGCACTTCGGCTACAAGCCCGATGATTTCGGCCACGTCAGCCTGGCCGGCGGCGCGTTGATCACCTACCTGACCGGCGATCCGCTGCCGGGCCTCGATGCGCTGCAAGTCAGCGCCCGCAAGTTCGCGCTCTCTCCGGACACGTCGTAGATCGGCCTGGCTGGTGGAGCCGAGCCGCCTGCTGACCTGCCCGCGCGGAGGCGGCGAGGGTCACCGCGGCAGCGCTGCGGCTGGCCGGTCGTGATGGTAGCTTCCCGACAGGTCCCGGGCCCGCACCGATGCCCCGTGCCTACTCGCCGGGGGATTGGCGGACGGCCTTGCCGACCTCGTCGAAGGTCTCGCTGTTGGCCTCCCACCATCGCTCCCAGGCCTTGATCTTGGCCGCGAGGTCGTCGCGCTCGTCCTGGGCCTCCTCGTAGACCGCGTAGAGCTTGGCCAGGCGCTCGCGCTCCTCCTCGAGCTCGTCCTCGAGCTCGCTGACCTTCTGGTCGAGCTCCTCGTAGGCCTTGAGCTCCTCGACCTGGGCCTCGGCGTCGGCCAGGTCCTGCCGGACGTCGCCGAGATCTTCCTGGGCTTGGCGCAGGGCGGCGCGCTCGTCCTCGAGCTCGTCCTCGAGCTCCTGGACGCGGTCCTGCTTGTCGCCGATCTGGTTCTCGAGGCGTTCGTTCTCGGTCCTGAGCTCCTCGAGCTCCTCCTCCTGGACCTTGTAGACGTCCCAGAGCTTCTCCAGGCGCTGCTGCTCCTCCTCCAGGGCGGCCTCGGCCTCCTCGGCGCGTTCCTCGGCGGCCTCGGCCTCCTCGGCGACCCTCTCGACGCGCTCCTCGAGCTCGGAGACCACATCCATGATCTCGTCGAGATAGGACGTGTCGAGCATGCTGCGGAGCTTCTGGAGGGACTCGGCGTCGCGCCGGACCTGCTCCTCGATCTCCTGGATCGCCCCTTGGACGTCCGAGAGGCGTTTCTTCAGCTGCTCGGATTCGTTGGACTTGGCCTCGACGGCCGTCTGCCCGGGGAGGGACTCATCAGGCATGGAAGCTCAACCGGATAGCCGGCGCGAGAGTATAAATAAGTCCCGCCGTGGGCGCCGGTGAACATAAGGGGCCGGCTGTTCGACCCGTCGACCGCACGATTTAAAAAGGGGGGCTCCTTAGTGCAGGATACCCCCTGGACGCGGACCAGGGCGCTGGCCATGTGGCTTAGCGCCAAGGGCCGGGTCTGGATGGAGGAAACCGCATATGCCAGAAGTCGAGATCCTTCCTATCGGCGGCTACAACGAGTTCGGCCGCAACATGACCGTCGTCCGTGTCGGTGACGAAGCCGTCATCTTCGACATGGGCATCAAACTGGACCGCATCCTCATCCACGAGGACGCCGTCTTCGAGAGCCTTTCCCCCGACGACCTGTGGGACATGGGCGCCATCCCGGATGACCGGGTCATGCGCAACCTGGACGCCGAGGTCGTCGCCATCGTGCTCGGCCACGGCCACCTGGACCACATCGGGGCCGTGCGCAAGCTCGCGCGCAAGTACGACGCGCCCATCATCGGGACGCCGTACACGATGAAGCTCATCGAGAACATGCGCGAGGACAGCCGCGGGGGCAAGAACGAGATCCCCAACCGGCTGATCAGCATGAACGCCGGCGGGCAGCGCACCCTCTCCGATCAGCTCGAGCTGGAGTTCGTCCACATGACGCACTCCATCGTGCAGACGGCCATGCCG
>CAYXGD010000317.1:0-2486 GCA_964464425.1 uncultured Thermoplasmatales archaeon | reverse complement strand
GGCCGGCGGGGATCTCGATCTGCCGGACGCCGAACCGGATGTTCTGGAGGTCCAGCACCGGGTCGACAGGGGAGCCGGGCAGTTGGGAGACCGGCGTGAGGGTGCAGCCCTCGTCCTCGCAGACCGGGTAGGCGGTCTCGTCGACCTCGACGACGACCGTGTCGCTCTGCTCGTTGGAGACGATCCGTGTCTCGGTGACGGTCGGGGACTGCCGGTCGACGCGGTAGATGACCGCGTTGGTGTAGTTGAGGTTCGCGCTGGTGTCGAACAGGTACCCCCGCACTTGGAGGTCGACCTGGGTGGCGTTCTCGGGGACCAGGTGGTTGAGGTCGACCTCGGTGGTCAGATCCGGGTCGTCGACGGAGATCGAGCCGGAGATGGGGACCTCGGTCCAGTTCTCGCCGCGGACGCGTGCCTGGAGACCGAAGCCCTCCAGGTCGGAGTCCGCGTCCTGCTGCAGGCGGGGCGCCTCGAGCGTGTCGACGAAGGCCGTGAGCGTGGCGTTGAAGGTGGCATCGCGCCCCTGGCTCTCGTCCAGGGTGACCTGGCCCTGGGGCGCGTTGGGATCGATGTGGAGCGCGTGGGTCCGGTTGATGATCCGGCCATCCTGGGCCAGCACCTCGGTGCCGAACTGGATCAGCCGGGACTCGGTGGCGGTGCCCAGCGGCAGCAGGTAGGCCAAGCTGGTGGCGTTGATGGGGGCCACGTAGCAGCCCTGCTTGTCGCCGGTGATGTCCCCGCTGGCCGACATGGCCGCGCGGACCGTCTCCAGGTCGACCAGCCCGGCGACGTTGCAGGTCAGGTTGACCTGGAGCGGTTCCGAGATGATCCGCTCGAAGCCATCGACGGTCTCTCGGCGGGTCAGCTCACCGTCGAGGGTGACCCGGTCGCCTTGGCGGTTCTCGTGGAGCCAGACCTTGACCTCTGTCTGGCCGTCGTCGAGGAGCCCGGCGGGCACGTGGCTGGCGGCGCCAGGACCGGCGGTGACGTCGATGCGGGCCCACATGCCATCGCTCCGCTTCTCGAGGAGCTGGCTGGCCCAGGTCTGGCCGGGCTCGATGGTTTGGGTGCCCGGGAGACCGTGGACGTCCTCGAGGAAGGCGGGCTTGGGATCGGGGACCTGGTCGGGGATCTCGTCGTCGGGCTCGCTGTCGGTGTAGTACTCGTCGCTGTGGAAGATGTCGTAGGTGTCCTCGGTGGCCCGCTCGACGCTGGGCTCGGCCTCGTCGTCGTTGAAGCCTCCCACGGTGGCCAGGAGCTGGGTCGTGTTGAAGCTGGACGCACCGAACCGGACCTCGTCGATCGTGCCGGGGAGGTCGCTCGGGGTCAGGTCGCCCAGGGACAGACCGACGACGAGCTCCATGCCGGTCCAGCAGGACCGGGGCTCGACCTTGTCGGACGTCGTGTTGAGGATCAGGCTGGCGCAGGCCGGGGCCCCGTGGAGGATGGTGGAGCCGTTGACCCGGGGCCCGTCGATGATGCTGCCGCCGGGCAGGGCGGCGGTGGCGATGCCGGAGGCCTCGCGGATCTTCCACCCGGCCTCGTCCAGGTCGTCCCGGACGCTCTGGCTGGCGTTGTGATCCAGCTCGGCGACGACCCGCTGGTCCTCGATGGCGCCGGGTGCCACCATGAACAGGCCCCAGCCGTCCTCGCCCTCCTGGAGGAAGGCGTGTTGGATCTCACGGGCGTGGACCAGCGAGAGGTCCAGGGTGCGGGTGGCCGGCGGGACCACGCCGCCGGATTCCTCGCTGGCAGCGTCGTCGAGCTCGATCTCGACGCTGACCTGGGCAAGGCCCTGCGGGAAGGTGGAGAGGTCCAGCGGGAAGGCGGCCGACGGCGGCGGGTAGGCGGCCACGGAGTCGCTGGTGTCCGCACGGGCGGCGACCGGGAAGGTGAACCGCTCGTGGGCGGCGTACCAGCGGTCGTGGAACATGGACCACGTCGTGATGGCGCCCTGGGTGGGGTAGAGGCCATCGGTGGCCTTGGCGACCTCGGAGAGCTGCATGGTCTGGCCTTGCTGGGGCCGGATGGTGACCATGGCGCTGCAGTTGCAGGCCACCGTGTCGCCCGGGTCGTCGGCGTCCCCGGTCGGGTCGTTGCCGGCCCAGGTGCCGATGCCCAGGTCGCTCTCGATGGTCATGCAGGTGACGCTGGTCTCCCGGTCCTGGTAGAGGCGCTCGGGTGGGGCCTCGTTGCGGCAGGTGGGGATCGCGGTGTCGTTGATGAACACGGGCCCGGGGTGCAGGTCCACGAGGGCCGGGGACTGCTGGAGCAGGAAGCGGGGAAGGGTGGAGACGTCGTGGAGGACCTCGGGCAGGTCGTAGGTGTCGCCCTGACCTTGGCCACCATCGGTGGGGTCGTCCTGGAGGACGTCAGCGACCCGGACGTCCATGGACCGCTGGCTGGCGATGGCGTCGGCGACCAGGGCACCGACGAGGGCGAGGTAGCCGCCGCACTGGGGGATCTCCTGCTTGACGTCGTCGGGG
>CAYXGD010000316.1:0-2510 GCA_964464425.1 uncultured Thermoplasmatales archaeon | reverse complement strand
GACCAGGGCCTGGAAGCGGCCGCCGAAGCCGCCGCCGGGGACGAGCAGGTCCTTGGTGCCGGCCAAGCGGCCCATGGACGAGGCGACCTCGACCAGGCCCAGGTGGACGAGCAGGCGCTCCTGGGCGCCGTAGGTCACCGGCCGCAGGCCCCGGCCCTTGGCCTCGTCCTGGAGCATGGTGAAGTCGACGTCGTAGGTGATGTCGGTCTGGCCGGGCTGGCTGATCGGATCGACGACCCGGTGGGCCCGGAAGCCACGCAGGGTGCCGTCATCCTTCTCCATCCAGAGGTCCTGGAACCGGCCACCGTAGTCGAACGCCAGCACGACGCCGGGGTCGACGATCCGTGCCAGGTCGTCCAGGATGCCTCGGCTGGCCAGGCTGGCCTCGTACCGGTGGCCCTCGGGGAGGCTTGCGGCGTGCCGCTCGCAGAAGGCTGCCACCGCCTCCGGGCAGGCCTGCCAGCGCTCGGCGAGCTGCCCGGTGGCATCCAACGTCACGGTCAGCGCCTGCCATCCGCCGGAGGTGGCCTGGACCGGGTGGCAGGGCAGCGCGTCGAACAGCTCGTTCATCAGGACGAAGGTGCGACCCTTCCCGACCTCGGTCAGGTCCCCGACGATGTCGACCGGTGGACCGTGCCCGCTGACCGCCTCGAGGAGCTGGGGGTGGTGGACCTCGAAGGGTTCGACGAGCACGACCTCGAGCGACGCGGCGGCCTCGGGGGCCAAGGCGTCGAGGAGGTCGGCCATGAACCGGCCGGCACCGGGACCGATCTCCACCAGCTGGCATGGACCCTCCTCGGCGAACCGTTCGACGGCTCGGGCCACGGTCGCCCCGAACAATGGACCGGTGTCGGGGGCCGTGGCGAAGTCGCCCCCGCGACCGGTGGTGAACCCCGGATCGGCGTAGTAGCCGTGCTCAGGGTCGTACAGGCAGCGGTCCATGAACCGGTCGAACGGCATCGGGCCGTCGGCTCGGATGGTCTCCGCCAAGTCACGGGCCAGGGGCGTGGGCTCGCCTGGGTCGTCCACGGAGGGCCAGCGCAGGCGGGCCTGAAAGGTTGCTCGGTCGCCGGCACCTCACGCCTCGGAGGCGCCCGAGAGCACGAAGGAGAGTTGGCCCGTGGCCATGTCGGTCTGGAGGGTGACCGTCCAGGTGCCAGGCATGCCGCCGATCGGGTGGCTCTCGGCGAGCTGGGCAGGGCCCTGGATCACGATGGGATCCAGGGGGTTGGCCGCGCCGTCGAGGATCTTGATGGTGACGCTGCCGCCGGCGAGCTCGCCCTCGAGGCTCAGGGTCGCGTTGCCCTTGGTGGTCCATGTCCAGTCCTGGCTATCGGTGTCGAAGGTGAGGGTCTCGTCGTAGGTGATCGGCTCATCCTGGACCATGCCGAGCTCGGCGGGACCGCCGCCTGTGACGGCCAGGGATCCGGTGGCGTCCTGGCCGGTGATGTTGACCATCCAGCTGCCGGCACCGGGGGTGACGATGTGCTCCTCGCTGCCGTCGCCGCTGGCGGTGACCTCGAGCTGCTTTGCGCCCTCTGCGTCGACGAGGGTGACGGTGACCGACCCGCTGGTCAGCGACCAGTTGAGCTGGAGGCCGAGCTCCTCGCCTTCGTGGTCGAAGGTCTCGGCGTGGCTACCGTTGAAATGGGTCAGATCGGCAGCGTGCTGGAGGCCGACGGCGCCGGCGTGCTGGCTGTGGTCCATGCCACCGCTGCTGGCGGCCTCGTCTGCGGTCTGGACGGTGTACGTGCCGAGGTCCGGGCCCGCGTCGTCGCCACCGATGCACCCGGCAAGGGCGGCGGCGGTGAGCAGAAGGCCCAGGAGGGCGGTCGCTCGCATGCGCGAGGGACAGTCACGGGGTAGATAGGCCTTGTGGAGGGGGTGTTGAACGGGCCCTTGGACCCGCTCCCACGGTAAGCCTTTAGCTGGGGCCACGCTTGGGCCTCCCATGGGCAAGACGCCCGCCGAGGAGGACGTCGACCCGGTCGAGACGAGCAGCGGCATCGAGGTGCCCTTGGTCGTCGGGCCCGAGGACGCGGACGTGGACGTCGCCGAGGACCTGGGCTACCCGGGCCAGGTGCCCTACACACGCGGTGTCTACGCCAGCATGTACCGGGGCCGGTTGTGGACCATGCGGCAGTACGCCGGGTTCGGGACCGCCAAGGAGACCAACCAGCGGTTCCACTACCTGCTCGATCACGGCCAGACCGGCTTGTCGTGCGCCTTCGACCTGCCCACCCAGATCGGGTACGACAGCGACGATCCTATGGCCCACGGCGAGGTCGGCAGGGTCGGTGTGGCCATCGACCACATCGACGACATGGCCACCCTCTTCGACGGGATCCCGCTGGACGAGGTCACCACGAGCATGACGATCAACGCACCGGCCTCGGTGCTCCTGGCCATGTACATCGTCGTCGGCGAGCGCCAGGGCGTGCCGCCGGAGGAGCTGGGCGGCACCGTCCAGAACGACATCCTCAAGGAGTACATCGCCCGGGGGACCTACA
>CAYXGD010000315.1:0-2514 GCA_964464425.1 uncultured Thermoplasmatales archaeon | reverse complement strand
TCGGTCAGGAAGAGCCGGTCGTCGGGGGAGAACGCGACCTCCCAGATCGTGTCCAGGCCGCGGGCCACGGCGGTGATCTCGTCCGGCGGTCCGTAGGTGCCGTCCTCGATCCCGCCCCCGTCCGGGCCCGGCAGCTCGCCGGTCTCCGGTTCCGTGCCGTAGGTGCACCCTGCCAGGAGCATCGCGAGGACGACGACGATCGCTTGGAGCCCTCGGGCCATCGCGCCTGGAAGGCCGCGGCTCGGGCTTAGGGCTTCCGGGATGGCCGGCCGCGGACCGGGTAAGGATCGTACCACAAGCCGGGTGGCCCCCCTGCTACAGGACCCCTGTTCGATGCCCCGCACGGCTCTCCGCGCTGGTACCGATGCCCCGCTCATCGCCAGGGCTGCCTGGACCCTGGGCAAACTGGCCACCGACCGCCGGTTCCTCTGATCCTGCCTTCCCTGTGGCTCCCTTGTGCCATCACATTCAAGACCCATGGCTGCCACTGGCCACGTGAGCCCATGTCCAAGGCCACCGAGCGCCGGTTCACCCTCGAGCTGTGCGACAAGAAGGGTGCCTACGAGGTCACCCCTGAGGTCCAGCTCGATATCGACCTGGATCAGGCCGAGGAGGACCTGGCCGCGTACGGGTTCACGGTCCTGACCAACGCCGGCGTGCTCCTGGTGGCCCAGGCCGGCCCCATCGAGGTCAGCGTCTTCGAGAGCGGCCGGCTCCTGCTCAAGACCGGCGATGCCAGCATGGCCGAGAAGGCGACCGAGGCCACCTACGACGCCTTGGGGGTCCTCGACCAGGTCCTGGAGGTCGCCTGATGGACCCCGGCGAGCTCCGTCGCGAGATCCCGCTCCTGGACCAGGACGAGCCGCCGATCTACTTCGACAACGCCTGCATGACCCTCAAGCCCCGGCCGGTCATCGAGGCGATCCGGCGCTACTACGAGGAGACCCCCGTCTGCGCCGGCCGGTCGACCCACCGCCTGGCGCGACGCGTCAGCGAGGACATCCAGGCCAGCCGCGACGCCGTGGCCCGGTTCCTCGACGCTGAGGACCCGGCCAGCTGCGTCTTCACCCGGAACACCACCGAAGCGATCAACCTGGCCGTCCGAGGCCTCGACCTGCCGGACGGCAGCACGGTGCTGACCACCGACCGCGAGCACAACTCGGGGTTGGTCCCCGCCCAGCGCCTGTCGGCCGAAGGCATCGGCCACGAGGCCCTGCCGAGCAGGGAGGACGAGACCTTCGACCTGGAGGCCTACAAGGCCCGGCTCGAGGCCGGGGACGTGAGCCTGGTCAGCGTCGTCCACATGAGCAACCTCGACGGGTACGTCACGCCACTGGCCGAGATCGCCGAGATCGCCCACGACCACGGCGCCCTCGTCCTGGCCGACGGCGCCCAGTCGGCCCCTCACATGCCGATCAGCGTCCAGGACCTCGGCGTCGACCTCTTCGCCATGTCGGTCCACAAGATGATGGGACCGACCGGCGTCGGCGTCCTCTGGGGCAAGCAGGAGGTCCTGGCCGACATGGCCCCCCTGATCGCCGGCGGCAGCACCATCGAGGACACCACCCTGGACGACCACACCTTCCTGGCACCGCCCGGCCGGTTCGAGGCCGGTCTCCAGGGCTTCGCGGGGTTGGTCGCCACCCGGTATGCCATCGAACGGCTCGAGGCCCTGGGCCTGGACGAGATCCACGCCCACGAGGCCAAGCTCTCCACCCGGCTCCAGGAGGGCATCGAGGCCCTGGGCGGCACCACCATCGGCGCCCCGTCGGCCAAGGGTAACGGGATCGTCTCCTTCGAGCTACCCGGCTTGGACATCCACCAGCTCGCCATCCTGCTGGAGGACAAGGGCGATGTCATGGTCCGCGCTGGTCTGCACTGCCTCAACAGCTGGTTCAACGCCCGAGGCCTCGACGGCTCCTGCCGGGCCAGCCTGTACGCATACAACACCCTGGACGAGGTCGAGGCCTGCCTGGCGACGCTCGGTGACATCGCCCAGGCCTTGGATGGCTGACCAACGCGACCGAGAGCCTTGCTACCCCCGGACGGGTAGCACGCCAATGGTTAACAAGCCCGCGCGACGAAGGCTATCTGCCGAGCGACGACCGTGGAGGGTCCAGCTATGCAGCCACCGATCCAGGTCCTCGTCGTCGAGGACGACGAGGCGACAGCCCGTTTCATCGAGCGCATCCTCGAGAACGACGGGCTCGCCGTCACCCATGCCTACGATGGAGCGCAAGCGCTGGACCGCCTCGAGGCGGCCACGTTCGACATCGTCCTCCTCGACCACATGCTCCCGGACACGACCGGCGTCGAGCTCCTGCCCTCGATCCGGGGCAAGCAACGGCGCCTGCCGGTCATCTTCCTGACCGGTGCCGGCTCCGAGGAGATCGCCTACGAGGCCCTGAGCAAGGGCGCGGTCGACTACCTCGTCAAGAGCGAGGAGACGTTCGCCAACCTGCCCCAGACGATCCGGCGGGCCTGGGACGAGTGGGGCAGCCTGGACAACCTGGC
>CAYXGD010000314.1:0-2519 GCA_964464425.1 uncultured Thermoplasmatales archaeon | reverse complement strand
CGGCCTCGAGCTTGACCATGTAGGCCTTGTCGTCCTCGAGGTACTCGGCCTCGGCCACGCCCTGGGTCCCCTGGATGACCTCGAGGGCCAAATCGGGGCCCTTGAGGTAGACGATGGTGTCACCCAGGCCGTCCTTGAGGCTCTGGGGACTGTCCAGCGCTTGGATCTCGCCTCGGTCGATGACCGCGATGCGGTCGCACAGCGCGTCGGCCTCGTCCATGTAGTGGGTGGTCATCAGCACGGTGGTCCCCTGCTCGCGCAGGTCCCGGATGTAGGCCCAGAGGCGTTCGCGGGTCTGGGGGTCCAGGCCCAGGGTCGGCTCATCCAGGAAGAGGACCTCAGGATCGTGCAGCAGGCCGCGGGCGATCTCCAGGCGGCGCTTCATGCCGCCGCTGTACGTCTCGACGCGGTCGTCGCCACGGCCCGCCAGGTCCATGACCTCGAGCAGGTGGTCCATGCGCTCGGCGGCGACCTTGCGTGGTAGGTCGTAGAGGCTGGCCGACAGGTGCAGGTTCTCGCGCCCGGTGAGGAGGTTGTCGAGGCTGGGCTCCTGGAACACCAGGCCGATGCGCTTGCGGACACCGGCTGGGTCGGCGGCGACGTCGATCCCGGCGACCTCGGCGGTCCCGCTGTCGTGATCGAGCAACGTGGCCAGGATCTTGATCAGGGTCGTCTTCCCGGCGCCGTTGGGGCCGAGAAGGCCGAAGATCTCCCCTTCCTCGATGTCGAACGTCACGCCCTTGAGCGCCTTCACGCCCTTGGGCGGCTTCCCGTACGTCTTGGTGACGTCCTCGACGCGGACGGCAGGCACGCTGGGGCCAAGCCGACCATCCTTGATGAAGGGTGCGGCGGCCCCACCGGCCCGCTCGTGCTGGGCGTCCCGGTACACCTCAACAAGAGGTGCAACAGAAGCCACAGGGTGCACGGAGGCTCGTCCGGGGAGCTTGCCGGGCCTCCTTCCCCCCGACCCCCTGTGATCCTCCGTGGCCCTCTGTGCCTCTGTGGTGAGGTCCCCAGGCCTGCCTGAGGGGCGGTCAAGCAAGGACCGCCAGGCGACAACCTTGGAACGCAGAGGGAGCAGAGGGGAGCAGAGCCTCGCGGAGGACGACAGCAGGCCCAGGGCCCACCCTCCGGTCCGTCCTGGTGGCCTAAGGCGAGACGCTCCTGTGTCTCTGCCTGTCCTCGGGGGTCTCCGTGCCTCTGCGTTCTTGCTCGACGGACGCTAGCCTGGCAGGACCGGCCCTAACCGAGGTGCTCGACCAGGGTGTTGCGGAGCAAGACCAACCCCACGAGGCCCAGGCCCTCGACGAAGAGCAGGATCGCCAGGCCGCCGGTCCCCGAGAACTCGACCACGCTCCCGGTCAGCGGTGGCCCGATGATGAACCCGAGGCCGACGGTCAGCGAGTAGAGGGACATCGTCACGCCCGAAGGCCCGTGGGCGGCCTCGTCGGCCAGGGCTGCCAGGGCCGCCGGTGCGAAGGCCAGCATGGCGATGAAGCTGGCCGCCATGAACGGGCCGTAGAGCGGCAGGTTGTCGAAGATCGCCTTGGCCAGGGCAGCGTCCTGGCTGTTGCCGGTCTCGAGGACCAGGAAGGAGGTCACGACGGTGAAGGCAAAGAACCCCCAGGCACCCAGGAGGATCAGCGGTCCTCGACCGTAGCGGTCGGACAACTTGCCGTAGCCGACCTGGCTGGCCAGGAGCACGACCCCGAGCACGGCCAAGCTGAGGGCCGACTGGATGCCGGAGAGGCCGATGGCGGCGGTCAGGCGCTCCAGGAAGCCGGAGAAGCTCCCGAGGAAGATGAAGATGATGAGCCAGGGGGCCAGGACGAAGGCGACCCGGGGGTTGGCGGCCACCTGGAGAAGGTCGCCGAAGCCGACGCCGGTGCTCTCGCCTCGGGGCCCGGGGGGCTCTCGCACGGTCCACCAGGTGACCGCGATGCCCAGACCGGCCAACGCGGCGGCCGCCCAGAACCCGGGCTCGGGCCCGAAGAGGTCCTTGGCGATCAGGCCGACGATGAAGCCGATGGTCCACCCGAAGAGGTTGACGAAGTCGAAGACCCCCATCTCCCGGCCGCGGGTCTCGGGCGTGGCCCAGTCCGCCAGGAGGGAGAGCGAGGTGACCAGGACGATGGCCGCCGAGGCGCCGTGCATGGCGTTGAACGCCAGGTTGGGCACGATGGCCGCGGTGAACGGGCGGCCGACCAGGCTGAGGACCGCCAGGGCCAGGCCGGCGACGAGCAGCTCGCGTCGGCCGTAGCGATCGTTGGCTACACCGACGAAGGGCACCGAGATCACCTCGACCAGGGAGATGGTCGCGATGAACACACCGTAGGTCGCCTGGGCCAGGGGGAGGTAGGCTGACAGCAGGATGACCGTGATCCCGAAGCTGGCCCGCAGGCAGAAGGTGGCCGTGTACAGGCCCGAGAGCACCCCGCCGTAGGACGTCCGCAGGCTGGCCCACCACTGGGCCAACCGCTCGCTGCGTCCAGGCAGGATGTCCATCCGGCGGCTGGAGG
>CAYXGD010000313.1:0-2540 GCA_964464425.1 uncultured Thermoplasmatales archaeon | reverse complement strand
AGCGGGTAGTGGGGCCGGGCCTTTTTAGGTGTTATCGTGTCCCCAGCTTCGCGACGTATATGAACCGCCCTCCTGGCGCCACCGTCAGTCGGCGTCGGCAGGGGGCTGAGCGGCCGTCCCGGGCGCCTCCCCAGGCTCCTCGAACTGGCGAGCGTACATGGCCCGGATCTCCTCGACGGTGGTCGCATCCTGAGGGCCCTTGTCCTCGCGCCACCCGATGAACCGTGGGAACCTGAGAGCGATGCCGCCCTCCTCGTCCTGGGCGGCGGTGTGCACCGGGCTGCGGGTCAGCTCGGCGCCGTGGATCTCGGCGACGACCTCGGGCTCGAAGTAGATGTCCGGCTCGAGCTCGCAGTCGACCTGCTTGGGGCAGGTGTCGGTCGCGTGGTCGCCGAGGCGATCGTCGAGGGCCTCGAGGTCCTCGTCGGTGAACCCGGTCCCGATCTTGCAGACGGTCTTGTACCTGGCCTCGTCCGCATCCCAGGCGGCCCCGAGCAGGGTACCGTACCAGCCCGCCCGACGGCCCCGACCGTGGTAGGCGCCGACGATCACCAGGTCGAGGGCGTCGGCGAGGTCCTCCCGGTAATCTGCCTTGAACTTGACCCAGCGCCATCCCCGGGCTCCGGCCTGGTAGGTCGAGCCCTCGCCGAGCTGCTTGACCATCACGCCCTCTGCGTTGCGTGCCATGGCCTCCTCGAAGAACGCCTCCAGGCCCCCGGGGTCCTCGATCCGGCGACCGTCCGAGAGATGGACAGCCTCGTCGTCGGCGAGCAAGCTGGCCAGGTGGCCTCGGCGCTCCTCCAGGGGTTGCGTGGTCAGGTCCTGGCCATCGAGGTAGAGCAGGTCGAACAGGTAGAGGTGGATGGGGACCTCCTCGATGGCGCGCTGGAGGCCGTGCTTGCGCCCCCGGCGCCGGGCGATGGCCTGGAACTCCCGGAGCTTGCCGGTCTCCCGGTCCACGGGGACGGCCTCGCCCTCGACGACCACGTCGTGCCCGTCGAAGACCCGCAGCAGCGAGCGGACGATGTCGGGGTAGGGCTCGGTGACAGCTTCCAGGCGTCGGCTGAAGAGCTGGACGTCCTCGCCGGCCTTGTGGGCCTGCATGCGTAGCCCGTCGTACTTGAGCTCAGCCAGCGCCGGGCTGCCAACCTTCTCGAAGATCTCGGCTGGCTCGGAGAGGCGCTCGGCCAACATGGGGCGCACGGGTTCCCCAGGCGTGATCGCGACGGCCTCCAAGGCCGGCAGGCCCTCCTCCCGCGCCAGGAGGAGGGTGGCACCGATGTCGCTGGTGAGGTTGTAGGCGCGCTCCATGGCCTCCCGCCACGCGGTGGGCGGCCTGGGGAGGTCGTCGTCGCCCCAGGCCAGCGCTTCGGCCGGCGCGTAGGCCAGGGCGGCCCCGTCGAGCAAGGTCATGTCGGCCACGCCCAGGCGGAGCTTGCCGACCAGGAACCGGATGAGGTAGCGGGCCTCGAGCGGGCTGGCCTGGTCCAGCAGGCGCCAGGCGTGGCCCAGCTTGGTCTCCTGGGAGCCTGACCCGCTGATCCGGGCGATCTCGCTCAGCCTGGTGTGGACCTCGAGGACCGTCATCGCGTCGTCCTCATCGAGGGTCTGCTGACCGAAGGCATCCAGGGCCAGCTGGCCACCGCGGGGCTCCTGCCAGAGCGTCTCGGCGACCAGGCCGAGGTCACCGGTGTCGGCGAGCAGCGATCGGATGCGATCAGCGCTGGCGCCGGTGCGGTCGCGGATCAGTCGCCGGACCATCTTCTCCGCCAAGCCGACCTCCAGGCCCTCGTGGTCGGGGGCCAGGTGCCCGAGGAGCATGTAGGCGATCGGGGGGGTCTCCTCCGGGGTCGCCTGGGAGAGCAGGTCCGAGAGCAGCTGGCCCATCTGGAGGCGGGAGGCGGTGGCCTCCACAGCTTGCATGTGCTCGGCCAGGTCGCGGAACTTCACGCGGCAGGCATACCCAGGCGCGGGATAAAACACCGGTCCCTGGTCGGGGTCACTCGTCCTCGGGGACGAGCTCCTCCATCGGGTCGGCGCGTGGGAGGAACTGGACCTTGACCTCGTCGCCGACGGCGACACCGTAGGTCTCGGCGAACGGCGCCTCGCGCAACGCCAACTCGGCCAGGCCTGCCGATCCGATGGTCACGAACGGATGACCGCCGGGGGCTTGACCGTAGGTCTCGTGGAGGCCGGCCTTCAGGCGTTCGTCGAAGACCTCGATGACGGCCGTGGCCCCGAAGTCGACCTCGTCGAGGACCGTGCTGCCTGGCAGGTTGGTGGTGGCGTTGCCGAACGGGTCGATGTTGACGATCTCGCAGGTCCACACGCCATCCTCGATCCACGGTTCGCCGAAGTCCAGGTCGACGAGATCGGACAGGTCCATCCTGGGGCCGAGGTCCTCCAGGTCGACCCCCTGGGCGAGGTGGGCGGCCACCGGTCCGAAGATGTCCCGGCCGTGGAAGGTGCGGGAGATCTCCTGGCGCCAGTACTTGGCCTCGGCCAGCTCGGCGATCCGCTGGATGCCCAAGCGGCGAGCG
>CAYXGD010000312.1:0-2548 GCA_964464425.1 uncultured Thermoplasmatales archaeon | reverse complement strand
TCATCATCACGCCCCACGACGACGACCTGAACGTGTACCTGACGATCTACTGCCGACGCTTGCGCCCCAACCTGCAGATCCTGACCCGCGCCACCGAGGAACGCAACGTGGGCATGATGCACCGCGCGGGCGCCGACAGCGTGCTCTCGTACGCGTCCATGGGATCGGCCGCCGTGATGAACGAGTTGCAGCACAGCAGCCTGGTCGTGGTGGCCGAGGGGCTCAACCTCTTCCGGGTCGGGGTGCCCACGTCGTTGGCCGGTCGGCCGATCGCTGAGTGCGGGATCAGGGAGGCGACAGGCTGCACGGTCGTCGCCATCCGTGGCGACCGTGGCACCGAGGTCGTCCCGGATCCCTCCAGAGCCCTCCCGAGGGACGCCGACATCGTGTTGATCGGCACCCCCGAAGCTGAGGAGGCGTTCCTGGCGCGGTACGGGGCGACCAACCGGACGCGCCTGTGACGCCGCAGAGCCACCAGGCTTAGACCATGCTCCGTGGTTCCACCCTCATGCCTGGGTCCAGGCCCCGCCCGACATCCCTCCACGGCGTCGAGATCCCACCCCTGATCTACGGTACCGCCTGGAAGGAGGACCGGACCGCCGACCTCGTCGCCGCTGCCCTGGAAGCTGGTTTCCGCGGCATCGACACCGCCAACCAGCGCAAGCACTACCACGAAGCCGGTGTCGGCGATGCCTTGAGCGCGGCCCTCGGCGGCGGCGCCCTCTCTCGAGAGGATCTGTTCATCCAGACCAAGTTCACCTACGAGCGCGGTCAGGACCACCGCCTGCCCTACGACCCTAACGCGCCGATCGCTGAGCAGGTCGAGCAGTCCGTGGAGAGCTCTCTGGCCCACCTCGGCCTCGACCACGTGGACAGCCTGGTCCTGCATGGGCCGTGGACCTACCCGGGTCTCTCCGACCAGGACCGGGAAGCTTGGCAGGCCATGGAGGCCCTCCACCGCGAGGGCACGGTCGGCCTGATCGGCATCTCCAACGTGGCCGCCAACCAGCTCGAGGCCCTCCACGCGGGGGCCGAGATCGAGCCGATGGTCGTCCAGAACCGCACGCTCACCCGGCCCGAGGCCGACCTGGCCGTGCGTCGGTTCTGTGAGGAGCACGGGCTCGTCTACCAGGGCTTCTCCCTGCTGACCGCGGTGCCGCAGCTGGGCGAGCACGACGCCGTCCGGCGCGTCACCGAGCGCACCGGTCTGACGCCGGCTGCCGCCCTGCTGCGGCTCTTCCTGGCCCTGGACCTCGTGGTCCTGACCGGGACGACGAGCAAGGCCCACATGCGCGATGACCTGGCCATGCTCGACATCGAGGTCACCGACGACGAGCTGGCGGCCTTCGAGGAGATCGTGCCGGCGCCTTGACGGGCCAGCCGGACCAGGCTGGGTCCGGCAGGTCCGAGGCAGGGCCCTGCCCAAGGTGAACATCTTCGTTCTGGCTCGTGGCGGTTCGGCCGCCGGGCCATGTACGGGGTAGCTCCGAGCCACGTCGAGGATCCTAACAATGACCCGATCACCCATCGGTCTACGCCTCACCATGGACGTCCACGAGGGCCAGGAGGACGCGCTCCAGCAGGCCATCGCGGAGCTCATCGAGCAGGTCGAAGCCACAGAACCAGGCACCAAGACCTACGAGTTCTTCCTCTCCGAGGATCGCAAGCACCTCACCGCGTTCGATTGGTACGAGGACGAGAACGCCGCCATCGCGCACCTCACCGGCGAGCCCGTCAGGACCTACCTTCCCAAGCTCCTTGAGCTCGCCGACGTCGAGAGCCTGGAGATCTACGGGAACCCCGGCGAGGAGCTCAGCCAGGTGCTCGAGGGCTTCCCCGTCTCGGAGATCAACCCACACCTCGGCGGGTTCGAGCGGTGAGCCCAGCGGGTCGCCTCGGCGTCCGTTCGTCTGCGGGAGGGCTATCGAGGGTGGGTACAAGACGCTGGGCGACCTAGGGCCCCCATGGACCAGGGGTCCCGTCCCTTCGAGCTCGGCATCTTCACCTTCGGCCACATCCGCCGGGACCCGGTCACCGGCGAGGAGCCCTCCTTCCGCGGGAAGCTGGCCCAGACGGTCGAGCTGGCCCAGCTGGCCGACGAGGTCGGTCTCGATGTCTTCGCCGTGGGCGAACACCACCGCCTGGACATGGCGATCTCGGCCCCGCCGGTCGTCCTGGCCGCCTGCGCGCAGGCCACCGACGAGATCCAGCTCTCCCCCGCGACCACGCTTCTCAACACGCTGGACCCTGTCCGGGTGTTCGAGGACTTCGCGACGCTGGACCTGCTCTCCGGGGGCCGGGCCGAGCTGCTGGTCGGGCGCGGCTCGTTCACCGAGTCCTGGCACCTCTTCGGCAAGGACCGGGACCTCTACGACGAGCTGTTCGCTGAGAACCTGGACCTGTTGCTCGAGCTGAACCAGCGCGAGCGGGTCACCTGGGAGGGCCAGCACAGGTCTGCCCTCGAGGAGGCCGAGATCTCGCCGAGGCCCGAGAGCCCTCTCCCGATCTGGATCGGCATGGGTGGAACGCCCGGCAGCGCGGCTCGAGC
>CAYXGD010000311.1:0-2548 GCA_964464425.1 uncultured Thermoplasmatales archaeon | reverse complement strand
GAGGCCAGCTGGAGCATCTCGACGTCCTCGGCATCGAACGCATGGGGCCTGGAGGCCAGGACCTTGAGCACCCCATGGCAGGCCTCCTGGTCCACGAGGGGAACAAGGACCATCGAGCCGATCCCGAGCCGGTCGGCGGTCTCGGTGTCGACCCGCGGATCCTCGGCCACGTCCGGGCATGCGATCAGCTCCCGGCTCTCGTAGCAGGTGCCCGACAGGCTGGTGTCGATGCCCAGCCGCAAGCCCATGTGCTCCTGAGCGATGCCGCTGGCCGCTTGGTCGACCATCACGCCGTCCTCGGCCAACTCGATGAGGGCGCCGTCGGCGCCGGTGAGCTGCTGGGCCACCTCGGCGAGCCTCGCCGCGCTCTCATCCAAGTCGAGCACGCTCGTCGTGAGCTGCTGCTGGACCTCGACCAGCTTGGCCAGGCGCTCGCGGTGGCGACGCCGCTCCATCTCGGCCGCACGATGGTCGGTGACCTCCTCGGCGGTCGCGTAGATCACCCCTGTCTCCTCATCCAGGGTCGAGGTCCACCGCAGCCACCTGTAGCCCCCATCACCCGTCTCGTACCGGTTCTCGAAGCCGCGGACGGTCTCGCCGGACCGGAGCCGGTCCATCGCTGCTCGGGTCTCCTCGCGGTCTTCCGGATGGACGAACGCGAGGAACGGTTTGGCCGTCAGGTCGGAGCGCCGCCAGCCGAGCACCTCCTCCCAGGCGGGGTTGAGGTCCAGGAAACGCCCATCCGGGCTGGCGATGGCCAGCAGCTGGGCCGAGACCTTCCAGAAGGTGCCCATCGCGCCTCGCGCGGCTTGCCGAGCCCGTAGGTCGTGGGCGACCATCGACGTATAGCGGGTGGCGTCGTCACCGGGCTCCCGGTGCTGGATCACGGTAGCCAGGACCGGGATCCGCTCGCCGTCCAAGGCCTGGAGATGGAGCTCGCCGGTCCAGTGACCGAGCTCCTGGGCCTGGGGTGCAACCTCCTCTCGGATCGTGTCCTCCGGGAGGAAGGTCGTCCACTCGACGGGCAGTGGCTCGTCCTCCTCCAACCCGATCAAGCGCCGCCCGGCCTGGTTCAGCGACAGCAGCGTCCCATCCGGCTTGCCCGTCGCCATCAGGTCCGAAGCGGCCTCCAAGATCGGCGTCAAGCGGCCTCGCGTGGGTTCATGGTCCCGGAGATCCCGCATGATGGCTGTGTGGTGGGTGACCTCGCCCTCCGCGCCCCGGTGGGCCACGAAGGTCGCCTCGACAGGGATCTCCTCGCCATCCATGGCCTGGATCATGGTCCGGCCACGCCAGGAGCCTTCGGCCTCGAGTGCGGGCTCGATCGTCTCAAGGAGGTGGGAGAGCGACGCGTACGTGTAACATCCTTCGAGATCGATCTCGGTGACGGGACGGCCTTGATCGATGCCCAGGAGGTCTCTGCCTGCTGGGTTGATCCACACCAGGCCGTCGGCCGCATCGGTCGTCGCGACGAGATCCGGGGCGGCCTGGAGAACCTCAAGGAGGATCTGCTCCGAAGGGGCATAGGGGCCACTGCCTGGTCCCGCCGCCCGCCTGGCCGAGGCTCGCTCGGCGAGCGGACTCCCACGCCCGTCAGCTGAACCCGGAGGGTAAGCTTCGTTGGCGTCGTCAGCCACGACACTGGGCCCCCCTGATCGGTGCTCCCGGGATGGTCGGTCCCTGTAACCCGCTGGGCACGTGCACACCGCCTCCCCCGGCGTCTTCGCACATGGCGGGGCCGATGGTTCCGACGCCGGGCTGCCCCCCGACAGCTGAGGGGGCACCCGTTGAACCCTCGTGCGATAGGCTTCAGCGGGCCCCTGGTCGGCGATGATGTTCGGTCTCGGTCCCAACCCCTTTCCGTCCAGAACCCCTACGTAACCTGAACCCCCCCGAGGCAGCCCGGCGCAGCCCGGGACCCTCGTGGCGGCGGAGCCCGTGATGAGACCCCCTCGAGGACCGGACCGCGATGACCGACCGACCGAGACGAGCCTGACCCGACGCTTGACCGTCCCTTGCCGGCGGCTGGGTTTCGAACCACCGACCGACGACCTCCATCTCCGGCTGCTGCCGGTGGGCGACCGGTGGCGGCTGTTCCTGTGGAGACCCGACGGTCTCTCCGGGGACCTGAGCAGCTGGCTGGGGGAGCACGTCCCCGCAGCTGTCCATCGCCAGGTGCGTGAGAACCTGAGCATCTACGACCTCGACACGCTGCCCGAGCCGTGGAGGTGGTGGCGGTCGGCCCCCGAGATCACGGATCTCAGGCTAGCCGGCTCCGGGGATGCAGACCTCTTCCTCCGCGGACAACCGGACGCGGTGCTTGCGTTCGCGGCCGGCCTGGGTCTCGATGAGGATCAGGTGGGACCCTGGGCGCCGGAGGAGGCGCTCCTCACCTGGCAGCAGCACCGCGCGATCTCCATCGCGGTCAGCGAGGGGTTCTTCGAGGTGCCCAGGGAGATCCGCCTCGCCGACCTGGCAGACAGGGTCGGCCTGAGCATCGGGGGCCTCTCCGAGCTGCTCCGCCGCGCCCAAGGGACGCTGCTGGAAG
>CAYXGD010000310.1:0-2558 GCA_964464425.1 uncultured Thermoplasmatales archaeon | reverse complement strand
TGAAGGTCGGCCACTTCGGTGATCTCGACACCGAGCGCTGGCACCGCACGGGCACCCCCGAGGCCATCCTGGCCGAGGGCAAGCGAGACGATCATCTCCAGGAGCTGGCCGGCCGTTTCGTCGAGGAGACCGGCCACGTCCTGGTCACCCGTCTGGCCCGCGACCGCGTCGACCTGGTCCAGGGCGAGGCCTGGACGACCACCTACCACGACGAGGCCCGCTTGGCGGTCCTCCGGGTCGGCGACACCGAGCTGCCCCGCCACGGCGGCCGGGTGGCCGTCCTCGCCGCCGGCACCGCCGACGTGGGCGTCGCCGAGGAAGCCCGGGTCACCGCCCAGGAGACCGGCAGCGAGACCACCCGAGCCTACGACGTCGGCGTGGCCGGGCCCCACCGGCTCGACCGCGCCCTGGGCGAGCTGCCGTTCGAGCCCCACGTGTACGTCTGCGCGGCCGGCCGCGAGGCGGCGCTCCCCGTCGTCCTGGCTGCCCAGGTCGACGCGCCCGTGATCGCCGTGCCCACCTCGGTCGGTTACGGCCACGGCGGCCAGGGCGAGGCCGCGCTCAAAGGCGTGCTGCAAGCCTGCGCACCCCTGGTCACCGTCAACATCGACGCCGGGTTCCCGGCCGGCGTTTGCGCCAGCAAGATCGCCCGACTAGCAGGGAGGACCACCGATGCCCGTGCGTGACGAGGAACGCCGAGACAAGATCGAGACGGCCGAGTTCAAGCTCAGCAAGCTCTTCGAGAAGCGCAACGAGCGCAACCAGCTGGCCCGCGAGGCCCGCGAGGAGCGCGACGCGTTGAACGAGAAGCGCCGCGAGATCCTGGACGCCGCCAGCGACCTGCGGGACAAGCGCGACGAGATCAACGAGCAGATCCAGGAGCACAAGCGCCAGCGCGACATCCTCCAGCAGAAGGCCAAGACCCTGATCAAGAAGAAGAAAGGCCTGTTGGGCGAGCGCCCCGACGAGGCCCGGGCCCGGCTCTCCCAGCTCAAGGAGGAGATCGCCGACATGGAGGAGGAGCACCAGATCCGCCCCATGGACCCGGAGACCGAGCGGGACTTCCTCGACAAGCTCAAGGAGAAGCAGAAGGAGGCCGACGAGCTCAAGGCCATCGTCGGCGAGGCCATGGGGCTCGACGAGGAGATCGGGGACGTCGACGAGGAGATCGACCGGTTGTTCAAGGAGGCCGACGAGCACCACGAGCAGGTCGTCGCCCTCTCCGAGAAGAGCCAGGCGGTCCACGAGAAGCTCAAGCCGGTCTACGAGCAGGCCGACCGGATCAAGGCCAGCGCCGACGAGAAGCACCGCGAGGCCATGGAGATCCAGGAGCGCGCCAACCACTACCACGAGCGCGCCGTCGAGCTCATCCAGGAGCTCGAGGAGCTACGCGGCGAGGAGGAGGCCGAGAAGGAGCAGATCGAGGCCTACATGGCCGAGCAGAAGGAGAAGGCCGACGAAGCCCTCGAGATGGAGGAGGATGACTTCGACGCGCTCATGGGCAAGCTCAAGGAAGGCGAGAAGCTGAGCTTCTGAACCTCACGCCTCGATCGGCACCGTCTCCAGGGTCCGCACGATGATCTGGATGCTGTAGCTGCCCTGCTCGGCCGGGGAGGCGCCGACCGCGCCGCCCTCCCACTGCCCAGGTTCGGGGTCCTCGACCACAGGCCCGACCACGGTCTGGTTGTACGGGCAGGCCTCCTCGACGCTCCAGCCCTGGCCCGAGCTGCTCTCGAAACCGACGTTGAACGCGCCGGAGGGGCAGTCGACCTGGAGGTTGACCCAGATGTCCGTGGCGTTCTCCGGGACCTCGAAGGTGGCCTGCATGGGGACCGCTGCCGGCTGGAGGGTGCTGGACAGGCCGACCTGATCCCCGAACCGCCATCGGACGACCTCGCCTGTGAAGTTGGACCCGCTGGCCACCGGGGTCGTCGTGAACGCCGCCTGGCCGTCAGGCCCATGGAAGGTCACCTCGCCGAACCACCCGGTGCTGCTGTCGTACGTGTAGGAGACGGCCAACCGGTCGCCCTCCCGGGCCTCGAAGCTGGCAAGACCGTCGTCGATCCCGGTGACCGTGATCGTCCGCTGGACCCCGTCCCAGGTCGTCGTCCAGGTCTTGCCCGCTTCCAGGGGCCAGTCGAAGTACTTGACGCGGGTGTCGTTCTGGCTACCGGCCAGGTCGCTCTTGCGGACCTCGCCCAGGAAGCTGATGTCGGTCTGCTTGTCGAAGAACGCGATCTGCTCGCTGTCGGTCCCCACCAGCCAGTCCCCACCCTGCTGGCCGGTGACCACGTAGCTGTATTCCCCGAGCTGGTCGCTTGTCCAGGTCCACCAGTCTCCGACCTCCCAGGTCGGTGGTTCGAGGCGCTGATCGTCGCTGGTCGTGCCGGGGTCCGCGCTCGTGCTCCCGGTGGTCTCCACCGCTTCGTCGGCGCCGCCGGCGTCCTCGGCCGAGATGCAGCCGGTCACGGCCAGCACCATCGCCAGCAGGACAGCGGTTGCCCTCCTCCCAAGCATGGGACGACCAGACGCGGGCCGGCTTAAGAGGCTTCCTGTGG
>CAYXGD010000309.1:0-2561 GCA_964464425.1 uncultured Thermoplasmatales archaeon | reverse complement strand
GCGATCTGGCCGAACGTTGGTGGGGTTGGCGGGTTCGGCCGCTCGCGGGGTCCGTCCGGCGCTATGTTACAACGTACCCCGCGATCTGTACGAACCGTTGGGCTGAGGGGTGGTTCGTACGCTCGCGGGGTCCGTCCGTCGCTATGTCACGACGTACCCCGCGATGAAAACGTAGTGCAGCGCGCTGGCGGCCATGACGAAGAGGTGCCAGACCCCGTGGTGGCCTACGTGGTCCGGGGCGATGTCGGGCCACTCGAAGGCGTAGACCAAGGCGCCCACGGTGTAGGCCACACCCCCGGCGACCAACCAGCTCAGGCCCGCCCACGAGAACGTGTCGATCAGGGGCTTCATGCCGATGATCGCCACCCACCCTAGGACGACGTAGAGCGTGGTGTATGCCCACCGGGGCATCTGCCAAGCGACGTTGCGGGCTACGACCCCAGCGATCGCCAGCGCCCAGACAGAGGCCAGGATCGGGATGCCCCACACACGTGGTAGGGCCAGGAGGCAGACCGGCGTGTAGGTGCCCGCGATGAAGAGGTAGATCGCGCTGTGGTCGATCCTCCGGAAGACCCGCTGCCACCGGCGGCTCACGGGGAGCCCGTGGTAGAGCGTGCTCGAGAGGTACAGACCGATCAACGCCGCGCCGTACAGGGCGCTGGCCGTGATCGCCAGGGCCCCCTCGGCTGCCACGACCAGGTAGACGAGGCCCGCGATCCCCAGGAGGACGCCGACCAGGTGCGACAAGGTGTTGAACGGTTCGCGTAGGCCCATCGATCCTCGCACCACCTTAGGCGCTTTGCCTACCTAACACCTTCCTCGCAGCGATCATCCGCGCTCGGTCGCCGTGGCGACATCCTGTCCTTCGCCGTCGGGGCCGGATCCCCCGTTGCCAGCGCCGTTCTCCTCGTGCATGAAGATGGTCCGGATGGGGTACGGGATGTCGTAGCCCGCCTCGACCAGGGCTTCCTTGACAGACCGGGTGACCTCGCTCCTCACGGCGAGCATGTTGCCCCGGGGTAGGCGCTCGGTCCAGAAGGTGACCTTCAGGTTGACGCTGGAGCCGCCAAGCTCCTCCACGAACACCTGCGGCTCGGGGTCCTCGAGGACGCCCTCGACGCTCTGCGCGGCCTCGAGGGCCGTCCCCTTGGCGCCAGCGATGTCGTCGTCGTACCCGACCCCGACCGCCACGGCCCAGCGGCGGTGCTCGTGGTAGGAGAAGATCGTCATGGCGTTGTTCAGGACCTCCTTGTTCGGAACCTCGACCCGGAGCCCGTCGAAGCTCCTCAGCTGCGTGGAACGCATGCCGATCTGCTCGACGGTGCCCTCCTCGCCGGCGATCTCGACCACGTCCCCCCGGGCGAACGGATGGGTGGTCAGGATGATCAAGCCGGAGATGAAGTTCCCGATCGTGTCCTGCATGGCGAACGCGACAGCGAAGCCGATGGCGCCGACGGCCACCATCATCGCGCCCAGGCTGATGCCCGCCACAGCCAGGGCGGCCACGATCACCAGGAGCATGACGCCGTACTGGACGATGGTCCCCCAGGCGTTGCCGGCCCGGCGGTCGTCGGTGGCCTTGGCAAGGGAGTCGACGGCGGTGCTACGGGCGGCCTTGGCCAGCAGGCTCCCGATGATGAGCACGACGAGGGCGCCGGCGATCCGCGGCGCGTAGAAGACAGCACGATCGGCCCAGGCCCGGAAGGCGGCCTCGAGGCCCGCGTGGAAGGTCAACACTCCGAACATCGATGCCGGCAGCTCCGCCAGGCCTGAAGAATGTTTGGACGTGACGAAACGACCCTCGGGGTCTCAGGCGTCGGCATCCTGCCACTTCACGAACTCGAAGGGGCACCGGCACCCGTTGCAGTAGAACTGCGCCGTGGCCAGCACCGAACCGAAGGTGCCCATGAGCTCGGTGTCCTCGGACCCGCAGTGCGGGCACGGCGGGTGGTCGGGCAGCTCGGCACCGTTGGGTGGGGCCACGCTTAGGACAGGGGCGGCGCCCGGCTATAAGCGTTGGCCAGCAGCGGGCCCGGCCGTGCCCGGGCGACCGGGCCGAACCCACGCCCTTTTTCCCAGGCGTGGTCCCTGCCGACCTGGGCCCACCATGCCCAGCTACCAGCGCGCCTACATGGAGATGCTGCCGGCCCTGACCCTCACGGGCCTGGGAGCGCTGGCCGCTGGCTGGCTGCTGGGCAACATGGCCCCCCGGCTCGAAGCGCAACCGGGGCTGCTGATCATGGTGCCCGGCCTGATGGCCATGCGAGGCAACATCAGCGGATCGATGGGCTCGCGGCTGAGCTCGGCCGTCCACCTGGGCCTCCTGGACCCCAGCGAGCCCTGGGGCCCGGTCGCCCAGGCCAACGTCGGGGCTTCGATCTTGCTCTCGGCAGGCATCGGGGCCGTCGTCGGCGTCGTCGGCTGGCTCGTCTCGGTCCTGGCCGGCCTCCCGGCGATCTCCGTCTGGCTGTTCATCCTCGTCGCTGTCCTCACCGCGCTGGTCTCTAGCTTCTTCCTGTCGCTGACCACCCTCGGGATCGTGCTGCTGGCCACCGCCCGAG
>CAYXGD010000308.1:0-2573 GCA_964464425.1 uncultured Thermoplasmatales archaeon | reverse complement strand
TGCGCACCGGCCGGTACACCGGCAAGAAGTCCAAGGCCCTCGGCGCCGTCGAGGAGGCCTTCGACATCATCCACGACCGCACGGAGATCAACCCCCTGCAGGTCATGGTCGACGCCATCCAGAACAGCGCACCGCGCGAGGAGGTCACCCGCCTGCGCTACGGTGGTGTCAGCGTCCCCAAGGCCGTCGACACGGCGCCCAGCCGACGCGTCGACTGGGCCCTGCGCCAGCTCTCCCAGGGGTCGATCCAGTCGACCTACAAGAACGCGCAGGGCGTGGCCGAGTGCATCGCCGAGGAGCTGATCAAGGCCTCCCGCGCCCAGCAGGACAGCTACGCTGTCGGCAAGCGCGACGAGGTTGAACGGGTCGCGTCGTCGGCCCGGTAGCTGGCGGGACCATCCGCCGGGGCACCCCGGCACCTCTCTTCCGTTCTTGCATGCGATAGCGGTAGCACTGGCAGGGTGCCTCGCGTTGGTGGCCCGCCTTCCCCGATCGCGACCGGGTGGGTCGGCGGTGCTGGTCCGACCCCCGTCGGTCACCGCGTCATACTTTTATAGCAAGCCACCGTGGCACCATCAAAGTCCCCCTCCTGGTAGACCAGGGTTGGTCCCCGGGAGGGAAGGCTCACACTCACCAGGTGTCTCGCATGGGCCGGAAAGAGGAGAACATCAAGAAAGCGCGCGAGGTCATGCACAAGCCGCACCTGATCCGTAACATCGGGACCGCGGCTCACATCGACCACGGGAAGACGACCTTCTCGGACAACCTCATCGCCGGAGCCGGCATGATGTCCGAAGAGCTGGCTGGCAAGCAGCTCGTGCTCGACTTCGACGAGCAGGAGCAGGAGCGCGGCATCACGATCAACGCCGCGGCCACCAGCATGGTGCACGAGTTCGACGGCGAGGATCACCTCGTCAACCTCTTCGACACCCCCGGCCACGTTGATTTCGGCGGCGACGTCACCCGGGCCATGCGTGCCATCGACGGCGCGATCATCCTGGTCGACGCGGTCGAGAGCATCATGCCCCAGACCGAGACCGTCATCCGGCAGGCCCTGCGTGAGAAGGTCAAGCCGGTCCTGTTCATCAACAAGGTCGACCGGCTGATCAACGAGGTCAAGATCGGGCCCGAGGAGATGATGCAGAAGTTCGCCAGCATCATCGCGGATGTCAACAACCTCATCCGCAAGTACGCGCCCACCGACGAGATCAAGCAGAACTGGCAGGTCAAGGCCGAGGACGGCACCGTCGCCTTCGGCAGCGCCCTGTACAACTGGGCGGTCTCGGTCCCCTGGATCGAGCAGACCGGCCTGGACATGGCCCACGTCTACAACCGGCTCCAGGCCGAGGAGACCCGCGAGCTGGCCAAGGAGTGCCCGCTGCACAAGGTCGCCTTCAACATGGTGATCCGCCACCTGCCGCCGCCGGACAAGGCCCAGAAGTACCGGATCCCGCACATCTGGAAGGGCGACATCGAGTCCGAGGTCGGCCAGGCCATGGTCAACTGCGACGAGACCGGCCCCATGTCCATGATGGTCACCAAGATCGTCATGGACCCGCACGCCGGCGAGGTCGCCATCGGCCGGATGTTCTCCGGCAAGGTCGAGCAGGGCCAGAACGTCCACGTCATCGGCCAGCCCGGCACGAACCGGATCCAGAACGTCGGCGTCATGGTCGGCGCTGACCGGGTCAACACGGGCGAGGTCGACGCTGGCAACCTGGCCGCGGTCGTCGGGCTTCGGGACGCCATCGCTGGCAGCACCGTGTCCGAGATCGAGGACATGGAGCCCTTCGAGCGGATCGTCCACGTCAGCGAGCCGGTCGTGACGGTCTCCGTCGAGGCCAGCCACGTCAAGGACCTCCCCAAGCTCGTCAAGGCGCTGCGATCGGTCTCCAAGGCCGACCCGAGCATCCAGGTCTCCATCAACCAGGAGACCGGCGAGTCCCTGATGAGCGGCATGGGTGAGCTCCACCTGGAGGTCACCGAGCGCCGCCTGCGCGAGGACTACGGCGTGGACGTCCAGACCTCGGCACCGATCGTGGTCTACCGCGAGTCCGTCCAGGGCAAGAGCAACCAGGTCTTCGAGGGCATCTCGCCCAACCGGCACAACCGGTTCAAGATCGAGGTCGAGCCCCTGGATCAGAAGACCGTCGACGCCCTGCGTCAGGGCAAGCTGCCTGAGGGCAAGGTCCGCTCCCAGGACGAGAAGGAGATGCGCGAGTCCCTGGTCGAGCTCGGCTGGGACCGCGACGAGGCCAAGAGCGTGGCCTACACGGCCGGCCCCAACGTCTTCGTCGACGCCACCAAGGGGATCCAGTACCTCCACGAGACCATGGAGCTGGTGACCGAGGGCTTCGAGGAGGTCATGAAGGGCGGCCCGCTGGCCGACGAGCCCTGCATGGGCGTCAAGGTCCGCCTGCTGGACGCCAAGCTCCACGAGGACGCCATCCACCGTGGCCCCTCGCAGACCATCCCGGCGGTCCGCAACGCCATCTACGGCGCCATGCTCATCGCCAAGCCCACGCTGCTCGAGCCGATGCAGAAGACCTACGTCAACGTGCCCCAGGACCTGA
>CAYXGD010000307.1:0-2574 GCA_964464425.1 uncultured Thermoplasmatales archaeon | reverse complement strand
ACGTCCAGGAACCGGTTGTCGATCCGGGTGTCCAGCTCGGTGTCGACCCGGTCGACCACGCCCATGGGCAAAGGCGCCTGCGCCTGGTTGAGCACCTCGACCTCGGAGGGCAGGACCTCGAACCCGCCGGGGGCCTGGTCGCTGGCCTGGACGGTACCCTTCAGGGCGACCGCGCTCTCGCGGTGGGTCTCGATGAAGGCATCAGCGATGTCCTCGCCGACCTTCTTCTTCGGCAGGACGACCTGGCAGACCTCCAGGCCCTGGCGGAGCTGGACGAAAGCGATGCCGCCCAGGTCGCGGACCTCCTGGATCCATCCGCCCAGAACGACCTCCTGGCCGTCCATCTCGGCGGAGAGCTCCGAGATGTCGGTGCGCTCTTTCAGAGAGATGCTCATGGCCGGGCGAAGGCGACGGTCCTTTATGAATGCGGTGGGCCGGCGTGCCCGATGGCCCTGTACACGGCCACCGCCAGCGTGAGCGCGGTCAGGGGCATCACGAACCAGACCATGGCGTCCCGCAGGGCCCCCTGTGCCGCGTGGTCGGTGGCCTCGAGGATCAAGAAGGCGGCGTAGGTGACGTAGTAACCGAGGAACACGCCGCCCTCCCAGCGATCCAACCGGTGGCCCGTGTAGACGAGGGGCAGCGTCGCGACGGCCACCGCCAGCATGACCGGCAGGTCGAAGGCAAGCGCCCCCGGGGCGACCGGCAGCCCAGATGGAGCTGCCAGGCCTCCCAAGCCGAGGACAGCGAGCAGGTTGAAGATGTTGCTGCCGACCACGTTGGCCACGGCGATGTCCCGTTGCCCTCGGACGGCCGCCACGATCGAGGTGGCGACCTCCGGCAGGGAGGTCCCGACGGCCACGATCGTGAGCCCGATGACCAGATCGCTGACACCCAACGCCTGTGCCAGGGTGACGGCAGCCTCGACCAGGAGCCAGGCGCCGGCCACAAGGAGGGCCAGCCCACCGGCGACGAGGCCGACGGCCACGGGCAAGCCCACCTCGGCGTCCGCGAGGTCTTCGGCCCCAGGGACACGTCCCTCCGGTCCGGCTGCATCCCCTCGGGCCTGGTGGATCAGGTACCCGGTGTACGCTGCGAGGGCTGCAAGCAGCCCGAGCCCTTCGACGCGGGACACTAAGTGGTCGAGCGCGAGGACTATGACGACGATGGAGGCGCCGATCATGATGGGCACGTCCACCCGGACCAGGCGGGCGTGCACGGCCAGCGGCGTGATCACAGCCGCCAGACCCAGGATGAACAGGACGTTGAAGATGTTGGACCCGACGACGTTCCCGATGGCCACGTTGGCCTGTCCTCCCAGGCTGGAGGTCACCGTGACGAGAACCTCGGGTGCGCTCGTGCCGAACGCGACGATGGTGAGCCCGACGACCAGAGGCGGCAGACCAGCGGCCAGCGCCAGCCGGGAGGCCCCGCGGACCAGGAGCTCGGCTCCGGAGATGAGCAAGACCAGGCCTGCGATCAGGCCGAGGATCGTGGCCAGCGGCACGTCCGTGGATGGAGCCGTGCCGACAGGTGAGCGTTACGGTCAGGCGCTCGGCTTCAGCTTGCCGCTCCACCGCTTCCTGAGCTTCTGGAGCTTGGGCTGGATGACGGCCCGGCAGTAGCCTTGGCTCGGGTTCTTCTCGTAGTAGTCCTGGTGGTAGGCCTCGGCCTCGTAGAACGTCTCCAACGGCTCGACCTCGGTGACGATGCCGTCCCAGATCCCCTCGTCCTCGAGCCACGCGATGACGTCCTCGGAGATCTCCCGTTGCTCCTCGTCGTGGGTCAGGATGATCGAGCGGTACTGGGGGCCGACGTCGTTGCCTTGCCGGTCCTTCGTCGTCGGGTCGTGGACCGTGAAGAACACCTCGAGCAGCTCCCGGTAGGTGATGACCTCCGGGTCGTAGGTGACCTGGACGACCTCGGCGTGACCGGTGGTCTTCGAGCAGACCTGCTCGTAGGTGGGATCGGCGACGTGGCCGCCGGCGTACCCGTTGGTGACCTCCTCGACGCCCTCGATGCGTCGCAGGGCGGCCTCGATGCACCAGAAGCACCCGCCGCCGAGCGTGACCGTCGCCAGATCCGAGCTCATCGAGGAGGCTTAGCGCGCTCTCCGTCAAGAACCTGCCCCACAACCCCCAAGGCGGGACCCGGCGCTTCACCGGTCATGCGCGTGGCGCTGATCTCCGACATCCACGGGAACCTGACCGGGTTGCAGGCGGTCCTGGACGACCTGGAGCACGAGATCGTCGATCGGGTGGTCTGCCTGGGGGATGTGGCCGCCACCGGCCCCGACCCCGTGGCCTGCATCGAGGAGGTGGCCGCGTTGGGCTGCCCGGTGGTCCTGGGCAACACCGACGAGGACCTGCTCGGGGATGCCTACGAGCCCAAGCTGGCCCCGCCCGACGAGGACCTGGCCGAGATCAACGCCTGGTGCCTGGCGCAACTGGACGATCAGGCGGCCGAGCGTGTGCGACGGTACGTCGACCAGGTCACCCTCGACATCGGCGGCGTGGACCTCTACTGCTGCCACGCCTCGCCGGGCTCCAACGTGGTGCCGATCTTCGGCCAGAC
>CAYXGD010000306.1:0-2577 GCA_964464425.1 uncultured Thermoplasmatales archaeon | reverse complement strand
TCGAGGAGCTGGCCGACGGCACCATCCACAACCGCGTCCACGTGCCCGAGGAGGACCGTCGTTGGGCCCAGGTGGCCCTCGACCGGATGCTCGAGCTGGCCTGAGAGCGCAGGCCAAGGCCCACCGTCGAGCCCAGGTAGCTTCCGCTTGGCCTCCCGTTCCCTGCCGGCGGCCTGCTGCTCTGGGCGCGGATGTGGGAGGCCCCAAACCTCTTGATGTGGACGGGGCTGCTGGGTCCGAAGACCCATGGCCACCCCACGACGCGACCTGCTCGTCATCGGCGGCACCCTAGCCGGTGCCGCAGCAGCCCTGGCTGGCGTCCGATCCGGGGCCCGCACCCGGCTGCTGGTGTCCGGTGCCCAGGCGCCCGGCCCCGTCCCGCCGATCCCTGAGGACGTGCCGGGCGCGGTCGAGCAGGCCGTGGACGCCAGCGATGTCCCGCTCCCGGAGGAACCTCAGGTCTTCCGGTTCCGCGCCCGACGCGTCCGGCGATGGCTCGATGAGCTCGATGTCGCCAACGACGAGGCGTGGGCGGCCAACATGCGCCAGGCCATCCTCGAGCGGTGCGAGCGGGAGGGTGTGGCCATCGACGAGGTCGCCGTGGCCGTCCGGTTGGTCAAGGGGAACCAGGGCGTCAGCGGTGCCGTCCTCGTCGATGGCAACGACTGCCAGGTCCACGACGCGGATACCACCGTCCTGGCCGGCGGTGGCGCCCGGTTCCTGTGGCCCGATGGGGAGCAGGCCAGTCCCCCCGTAGGGTTGGCCCTGGCTCACCGGGCCGAGCTACCCATCGGGGATCCCAGCGCGGTCGCCTGGGCCGACGACGGGACCCCGACCCGGTTCATCGACGGGGTCCGCGGCGACGGCCGAGGTCAGTGCGGTGTGGCCGGCGTGGCCGCCTGCGGGCAGACCCTTGCCTCCCCGCTCCACGCCGATCCGGCCCTGGCCCACGTCGAGGACGTCGTGCGGGGGCTGGAGACCGGCGGGTTCCAGGGCCCTACGCCAGCGGCCGGCGACCCGGAGCTGGTCCCGCTGGTCGACGAGCCCATGCCCCCCGGGTTCACGGGGACCAAGCTGGCACGGTTGCGGGCCACGATCGGCAAGCTCGGTGGGCCCGAGGCCGAGGGAGAGGACCTCGAGCAACTGCACGCCGAGGTGCTCTCCATGCGTGGCGAGTTCGCCGACTACGCCCGGGCTCGGGCCGACACCGACGTCCACCTGCTCCACCAGACCGCCGACGTGGCCCTGGCCTACGTGGCCTCGCGCCTCGAGGGTACTTGAACGGCGGCCGCAACGATTATCTGGTCTGAGGGACAACTGCCGTGTGAGGTTATCCCATGCCTCTCCGGTTAGGTGACCACGTCCAGGTGCGGCCCGGGCCCGACATCGACCCCCACTTGTGGGACCACGAGGGCCAGGTCATCGGGGCCCCCGACGACCACCATGTGCTCGTGGAGCTGGACACCGGCGAGGACTGCGTCCTGATGCCGGACCAGCTGATCGTCAAGCCCGCCATGGGCGACCTGACCCAGAGCCCGTTCGACGTCTTCCCTGGGCCCCATCGGAGCCGTTGACCCCACTGCCGGTCAGCGGTCGTCCTTCACGCCGAGGGCCTTGAGGATCTCGATGGGCAACGGGATCACGATGTTGGTCCCTTGCTCCGAGCTGGCTTCTTGGATGGTCTGGAGGGTCCGCAGGTAGAGCGCGCCCTCGAACTCCGACATCTCCCTGGCGGCTTCCTTGAGCTTCTGGGCGGCTTGCTGCTCGCCCTCCGCGACGATGACGCGGGCCCGGCGGTCACGCTCGGCCTCGGCCTGGCGGGCCATGGCCCGGCGCATGTCCTGGGGGAGCTCGACGTCCTTGACCTCGACCATGCTGACCTTGATCCCCCAGGGATCGGTGGCCTGATCGATGATCTCCTGGAGCTCGTCGTTGATCTTCTCGCGTTGGGCCAGGAGCTCGTCGAGCTCGGCCTTGCCGACGACGCTTCGCAGGGTCGTCTGGGCGATCTGGCTGGTGGCGACCCGGTAGTTCTCGACCTCGACGGTCGCATCCTCCGGGTCCATGACCCTGTAGTACACGACGGCGTTGACCGAGACCGGGACGTTGTCGACGGTCATGACCTCCTGGACCGGGACATCGTGCGTGATGACCCGGAGGTCGACCTTGACCATCTGGTCCAGGATGGGGATGATGAAGAACAGGCCAGGTCCCTTGGCGCCGATCAACCGGCCGAGCCGGAAGATGACGCCTCGCTCGTACTCCTTGACGATCTTGATCGCAGACGCAAGGAAGAGGACGAACAGGACGACGAGGACGATCCCGACGAACCCGAGCTCCCCGATGCTGACCAGGAGATCCAACATGGTGCCCGGCCTGCCAACGTCCATGGTAGGGATAAGCGTGGTGCTCTTCTCGCTCGGGTCGGGCCAGCGCCCCCAGCCCCGGCATTTAAGGGGGTTCCCTGTGGAGCTACCCGTGGGCTTCGCCCAGGTGGAACCGCATGGACCTGCAACGTCTGCTTCGGACCTACATCCATGTCAACGACCCCAAGCGCCGCAACGTGACCATCAAGCT
>CAYXGD010000305.1:0-2579 GCA_964464425.1 uncultured Thermoplasmatales archaeon | reverse complement strand
CCATGTTCGGCGCCAGCTACAGCGGCATCACCAGCCTCCTGGTGGCCAGCGAGCAACCCGAGCACCTGGCCGCGCTCAGCGCCAACATGGTCATCGGCGACATGTACCGCGACATCGCGTACCCTGGCGGGGTACCGAACATCGCTTTCCCCGGCCTGTGGACCCTGGCCTACCGGCCCGCTCAAGACCACCTGGGCACCCTGGGAGGCGCCATGGAGCTGGACCGGATCTGCCTGGAGAACCAGGCCGAGCACCACCGGGCCTACCCCACCGACCACGCTGGGTTCGGCATGTACACCCGCCGCACCGACGATACGATGTACCGCGTGCGCTCCCCGGTCGAGGTCGCCGACCAGATCCAGGTGCCCACCATGCTCGGCCAGTCCTTCCAGGACGAGCAGACCGGGCCCCGTGGCGGGTTCACGGTTTGGCCTCACCTCCAACCCCAGGCCAGGCTGAACCCTTGCTGGGATGGTCCGGGTGACCTCCTGGTGATCACGCCCAAGAACTTCGTGATGACCAACGGCGTGCACGCCACCAGCACGGACAACGGGCTCTACTACGCCCTGCCCTGGTTCCACTACTGGATCAAGGACGACCCCTCCGGGTACGACGACCCGGCCACCCCGGCCAAGGAGGGCCCGACCTTCTGCGACGTCTTCGACGATCAGGTCCGGGTCCACTGGGAGAAGGACGGCGACTTCCTGCACCCCAACGCCGACGGCCCGGCCACCTACACCCACGAGGGCAACACGGCAGCCATCACCGGGTACGACGCGTTCCCGATCCCGGGCACCGAGTACCAGCCCTGGGCCCTCTGCGGCGACGGGACCGTGACGCTGGACTGCCAGGACGACTCGGGCCGGAGCTACGTCCACGGCGAGCAGCGCGTCGGCGCCTGGAACTACGGCAGCGGCGGCCGCGCCCACGAGGGTAGCCGGTTCACCCAACCCGAGGGCCCGGACATGCTGCGCTACCGAAGCCAGCCCCTGGATCAGGCGCTGACCGTGCTGGGCCCGATCACCTTGGATCTGACGGCGTCCACGACGGCCCCCGACACCGAGTTCTACGTGACCGTGGCCGACGTGGCACCCAACGGGGATGTCACCTACCTCCAGAAGGGCATGCTCAAGGCCAGCCACCGGGACATCGACCCCGAGCGCAGCTGGTACGGGGACGACGGCGAGCTGATCCGCGCCAGCTACACCCACACCGCCCAAGCCACGACCAACACGGTCACGCCCGGCCAGCCGGTCGAGTACGTCGTCGATGTCTTCCCGTTGGGGCACACCTTCAGGGAGGACCACCGCATCCAGGTCCAGATCCACGCGCCGCCGCTCAACGACGGACGCTGGGGGTACGGCCCGATCAGCCCGCCGGCGATCAACACCGTCCACCAAGCGACCCTCGACCTGCCGGTGATCGACACCGTCGACGTCGGTGAGTACCCCGGTTGCGGCGTGCCCGATGGGTACCGGTGCGTGCCCGCCGAGCACCACGCCGGCCTGCCCGGGCTGCCCGCGAGCTGACCAAGCCGCTGGCTACTGGGGGGCCTGGCCCCCCGGCCACCAGCCCTCACCTCTCGTCGGTGCTGCGGTCCAGCGTGTGGTTGAGCGGGCAGTACCGGACCTGGGCCTCGTAGATGAGGTAGCCGCCGGTGAGCGCGAGGAGCGCCGCCAGGACCATGGTCGCGGGCCCGGCAGCCACAGGATGAGTCAAGCGCCCGCAGCCAAGGCGGCGATCCCGAGCGCGTCGCGGGGGAGCTGGGTCAGCGGGTTCGGCCGGGATGCGCTGCCTTGGGCCATCGTGACCGGGTGGTCCCCGGCTCGCCATGGACCCATGGCCTAGCGCCTGTACCGTCGGCATCAGAGGGACCGGGACCACCGCCAGCCGAGCACCCCGGCCACGATCATCGGGAGCCCCATCGGCATCCAGAAGATCGCCACGGTCGCCAGGATCCCGCCCACCAACGCGGTGATCCATCCAGCCCGGAAGGTCCGCCGGTCCCGCAGGAGCAGGATCGGGACCAGGCCCAGGGAGGTGACGACGAGGAACACGACCATCGCGATGGTGTAGCCCACGCGTGTGAACCCGCCGGTGCCCCAGTCGACGGTGGTCGCGTAGTAGACGTCGGCCACCAGCTGGAGGCCGAGACCGGCGATCGCCCAACGCTGGGGGGACTTGGGGAGGGCACCGCCGGCCGGTGCTCGGGCGTCGGCTGGCACGCACGGGCCAGGGGCCCCGACGGTCTTGGACGTTCGGGCTGACCGCTCAACCAGCCCCGCCGCGCGCGCCGGCGCCGGGCCTGGGCCGCTGGCCCCGAAAGGGCTAGCCGACAGCTAGTTATACCGGCGGCACCGAAGTAGGGGTTGCGCACGACCTTGTGTCGTGGACCATCCGCATCTCGGAGAGGCGCGCGGCATACTCGCGTCCACTCCTACCCCGCCCGACGGGATGGAGAACGAACCCGGAGGGGACGTGCTTCGGCACGCTTCCTGAGGGGACAACCGGGATGGCCGGCTGAGAAGCCGGAGCCTGAAAGGGCGGATGCGACGCCCGGTACCGATGCCGCACGGTGG
>CAYXGD010000304.1:0-2581 GCA_964464425.1 uncultured Thermoplasmatales archaeon | reverse complement strand
TCGTGGTCGTCGACCTCGTAGCCCATCGAACCGATCAGCGAGACGATCCGCTCGCGGTCGATGGTCTCCGAGTCGTACTCCAGGCGGGCCTTCTCGGCAGCGTAGTTGACGCTGATCTCGAGGATGCCGTCCTGCCGGCCGAGCACGTGCTCGATGCTCATCGAGCAATCGGCGCAGTCCATGCCGCGGACCCAGAGCACCTCGTGCTTGTACCGGTCGGTGACCGCGCCGCCGGCCGACTCGACGATGCGGCTGATCTCGCTCAGGGCCAGGATGCTCGGGTCGTAGTGGATGCACAGGCTGGCCTCGACCCCGTGCTCGTGGGCATGGGCGTGGTCATCCCCGTGGCCATGTCCACGCTCATGGTCGTGGTCGTGCGGATGCTGGTGGTCGTCCGCGTGGCCGTGCTCGTACCCATGCTCATGGTCATCGGCGTGGCCGTGCCCGTGGCTGCCAGCATGATCCTGGCCCCTCTCCGGCTCGGGCTCTTGCTCCTCGGCGGCCTCAGGCTCGGGCTCCTCCTCGGCGTCTGCCTCGTGGTGGTCCTCCTTGACGACGTGGGCACCGAGGACGCCCTTGCGGGCCTCGACGCGTTCGATCAGCCGCTGGATGCACTGGTCCTGCTCGTCCTGGATCTCGGGTAGGAGGATCGGTAGATCGAGCAGGAGGGTCCGCTCGTCGGCCGAGACGGTCCCCCGCTCGGGCTGGTCGTCCTCGTCGGCGTGACGATGGAACGCGGTCACGGTGGTCTCTCCGGCGGGCGCCGCGGAAGCACGCTGTTTGATAATATCGGGTCTCAGATTTAATAACTCTTGGGCTGGGGGGCCGCAGCACCGCAAGCCCGGACCGCCTGGCTGGGAGCCTTGCCGGCGAACCCTTCATAGGCGGGGTGCCCATCCCTGGCCTCGTGCACGTCCAGGTCGCCGCCAGCGAGGACGCCCAGGGCTCCCTGGAACCCTTGATCCGCGCCCTGAAGAAGGAGCGCCTCGAGGTCAGCCAGGGCCTCACCGACGCCGAGGCGGCCGACGTGCTGATCCTCGTCGGCGAGACCCGCTTCTTCCTCTCCACGCTGGCCGAGCTCGAACGCGCTCCACCGGTGCTGCTGGTGGCCCACGAGGGGCTTGGCGTGCTGGCCGAGGCCCAGCTGCGAGACGCGGGCAGCATCGCCGAGGCCCTGGCCGGCGGGCACCACAGCACGCAGCAGGTCCTGCGCATGGTCTGCAAGGCCGACGGTGAGGAGATCCTCGCCCTCAACGAGGCTGCCCTGCTCCCCTCCCTGAACGGGACCTTCCTGGCCTCGGAGATCAAGGTCGATGGCGAGCTGCTCTGGCACGATCGCGGCGACGGCATCATCGTCTGCACCCCGACCGGATCGACCGCCTACGCGCTCTCTGCCGGCGGGCCCGCGGTCCTCGGCGCCTCCGACGTCCTCGCCGTCGTCCCCGTGTGCAGCGAGGAGGACCGGCCCCCCTTGATCGTCCCGGCCGGCAGCGAGCTGACCCTGGCCAACCCAGAGAGCGCCTCGGGCGTCGAGCTGGTCGTCGACGGGCACGCCCGGCAGAAGATCACCGGCGAGACCGTGACCATCACCGGCGCCCCCGAGCGGCTCTCGCTGGTCCGCCTGACCGAGCGCCGGCACGGCCACCTGCTGGGCCGCGTCCGGCTCAAGCGCGAGCTGGGCGCCGAGCTGGCCAGCGCCCCGCCCAGCGCCCGGTTCATCTACAAGCTCCTGGAGTACGAAGGTCCCTTGACGCCCAGCGAGATGGCCCGCGACTCCGGGCTGACCTCCAGGACGGTGCGCAGCGCGCTCAACCACCTGGTCGAGCTGGGCTTGGTCGTCAAGCGCGCCAGCCTTCGCGATGCCCGGACCGACGTCTACGACGTGGCCGAGCGAGCCGGCGGGATCGGCGGCCAGTGAAATTCCTTCCGCGGGCGGGCGGCCGGCGGAGAAAAACGTTCCTCCAACCCAACGGCTTTAAAATGGGTACGACTCAGGAGGTTCGATGGCTGCGACGCTCAACCTGTTCCGGTACGATCACTTCGCCCAGCTGCCGGAGGCCTACCGGGATCTCACGGAGACCGAGCGTACCGCACGGATCCAAGCCGCCGCCGACCGCCTTGGCGACTCGACCCTGATCCTGGGGCACAACTACCAGCACCGGGAGATCTACGACGTCGCCGACCACACCGGCGACTCGTTCAAGCTGTCGAAGATCGCCGCCGAGAGCCAGGCCGAGAACATCGTGTTCTGCGGGGTCACCTTCATGGCCGAGACCGCCGACATCCTGACCGGCGGCGAGCGCAACGTCATCATCCCCTCCCGCGAGGCCGCCTGCCCCATGGCCGGGATGGCCGAGATGGTGCAGGTCGAGCGCGCCTGGGAGGAGCTGATGACCGTCCTGGACCCGGACGACATCGTCCCCATCACCTACATGAACTCCTACGCCGACCTGAAGGCCTTCACCGGCCGGATGGACGGTGCGATCTGCACATCCTCCAGCTCCCATCCGATCTTCGAGTGGGCCCTGGACCGCGGCAAGAAGATCCTCTTCCTGCCCGACAAGCACCTGGGCCACAACAC
>CAYXGD010000303.1:0-2621 GCA_964464425.1 uncultured Thermoplasmatales archaeon | reverse complement strand
GCAGCACGCCGGCCACCGGCCACACCGAGATCCTCGACCTCTCCGGCGACGAGCCGACCTTCCGCGAGGTCGAGCCCATGACGTTCCCGCGGCGGGACCTGAACACGGTGCTCCTGCCCACCGGTGACGTGCTCGCCGTCAACGGCGGCATGGGCTGGGAACCGGTCCCCGGCTGGGTCGAACACGCCCGCTCACCCGAGATCTTCGACACCGAGGAGGAGACGTGGTCGCTGATGGCACCGGCCGACCGCCACCGCGGCTACCACTCGACCGCCGTCCTGCTGCCCGACGGCCGGGTCCTGGTCGGTGGCGGTGACTTCGAGGCCAGCACCACCACACCACCGACCGACGAGGGTCAGCCGCTGTCCCCGACCCTGGAGCTCTACAGCCCGCCCTACTTGTTCCAGGGAGACCGGCCGACGATCACCACCGCGCCGCAGGAGGTCACCTACGACGAGGGGAGCTTCGCGGTGACCAGCCCGGAGGCCGGGGACGTGGCCCGGGCCGCGCTGCTCCGGATGAGCTCGGTGACGCACTCGCTCAACACGGATCAGCGCTACCTGGATCTGGAGGTCACGGTCCAGGGGACCTCGGTGACGATCGAGGCGCCATCGACGCCGACCGAGGCCCCGCCGGGCCCGTACATGCTCTTCCTGATCAGCGAGGAGGGCGTGCCGTCGGTCGCCGAGATCGTGATGGTCGGCAACCGGTAGGTCGGATCAGGCCGCTGCCGTCCCGCCGTCACCGGGGTCGCGCTGGACCGCCGTCGAGGCCTCGGCCTCGGGCAGCCCGCTCGGTCGGTCGACGGGCACCGGGGCCGGTTCCTGGGGGCCGTGCTCGGGCACCGCGCCCGGCAACCAGAGCCGGAAGCTGGCCCCCGCGGCGCCATCCTCCCGATCGGTGACCCACAGTTGGCCGCCCATGCGTTGCACGAGCAGGTCGGCCACCGCTAGCCCGAGGCCGCGGCTCCGGCCGTCGTCGCTGGAGAGGAACCCCTGGAAGATGCGCTCCCGGAGCTCAGCCCGCACGCCCGGCCCGTCGTCGTCGAACCCGATCGTCCAGCCGCCATCCTCCCGGCGGGCCCAGACGGTCAGGGTGGGCCCCGGGCCGGCGTGCCGGCGAGCGTTGGCGACCAAGCGCTCGAGGACCGCGGCCAGGTCCTGGTTGGCCTCGACGTGGACCGGGCGTTCGGGCCAGTCCCAGCGGACAGAGAGCTGGCCTGGGTGCGCGCTCTGGGCGTGGCCGATCGTCTGGCGAAGCTGCTGGGCCACGTCGATGCGTTCAGCCGGCAGGGGCCCGGTCCCGCGCAGCACCCCGAGCCCTCGCAACCGGTCGGAGAGCTCGGTGAGCGTGCTGTGGGCCCGGTCGATCAGCCGGTGATCCTCCTCGGGCAGCTGGCCGTCCAGGCTGGTCTCGAGGACCTCGAGGCTGGTGGCTGGGCAGACCAGGTGGTTGGGCAGGTCGCGGGTGAGCAGCTCCAGGGCGAAGCTGGTGCGCGCGGCGTGGTCGGCCAGCTGGGCGCGCAGGGCTTCCTCGGTGACGTCGATCAGCTCGATGCGAAGGGCACCGGAGTCGAGCTCGTCGGCGTCGAGCTCCAGGACGCGCTCGGGCTGGTGGGGTCCTGTACCCCAGACGATCCGGTCCCGGGGGCCCACGGATCTGGCCGTCTGGCTGGGCTGGGCGGTCGTGGTCGTGTGCGCGCCGAACAGGAGCTGGCGGGCGTCGGTGCCGACCAGCTCGCCGACCTCCCGCTGCAGGAGCCGGCAGGCCCCGGCCGTCGCGTGCACGACCGATCCACGCCGATCGGTGAGCAGGACGGCCGCCTGGTCATCGCCGGCCAGATCCTGGTAGGTTCTGATGGCGTCCTGACCCTCCTCGATGGCTTGCCGGTAGCGCTCGTCGGCTTCCCGGTAGACGGCCAGGTCCGCGGGTTGGCCGAGCAGGCGGTGGCGCTGGGTGGTCGACCGGGCCAACGGGGCCAGCTCGTTGATCAGCGTGTCAGCGTACAGGGCCACGAAGACGACGGGGCCCATGCCGACGACCACGGGCATGGCCACGATGCTCGGCCAGGTCGCCCCCGGCAGGGTCAGCCCGGCCACGTTGAGGGCCTGGGCCAGGGCTCCATGGACGAGCAGGCCGGTCAAGGCCGAGAGGGCCAGGACGACAGCGAAGGGTGCCTGGTTGCCCACGTCCTTGTGCCACCACTCGAAGAGGAGCGTGGCCGTCCACGTCGCGATCGAGAGCAGGGCGCCCGTGGCGACGGCCACGACCAGCCCCGGTGGGAGGATCGCCTCGGGCAGGACAAGGGGTGTGTAGCTGGAGAGGACGTGGGCCGTGCCGGCAAGGACGCCGGCGGCGGCCGGCATGGCCGCGGCCAGCTGGGCGTTGCGGGGCCCGGTCAGGGTGTGCAGCACGAGGGTGAGCGCGATGAAGACGGGGAGCACGACCACGTAGGTCCGGCCGATGGTCCAGGGTTCGGGCAGCTCGATGACCGAGGTGTGGGCCACGAACGGTACGCTGAGCGCCAGCACGCTGAGCAGGAAGAGCAGCGGGATCAGGCCGGCCCGGCGCCTGAGCTGGAAGAGCAGGATGCCGAGCAAGGCCAGGGCGGTCCCTTCGAG
>CAYXGD010000302.1:0-2630 GCA_964464425.1 uncultured Thermoplasmatales archaeon | reverse complement strand
TCCGGTCGTAGTCCTCGGCGATGTCGGCGAACATCCGTCGGACCCGCTTGGACACACGCCGGGCAACGGGTCCCGTTGAAAAAGTGTTCGCCTCGCGCGCGCCTGCGCGAACAGAACGCTCTTATGCTCGGCCGGTTAGACCCGGCTGATGGCCGACCAGCAGGACGTGGACCAGTTCCTATGGGAGCTGGAGAAGCACCTCTCCCACCTCGACGGCGACGAGCGCCGTCGCCTGTTACGCCAGGCCGAGGACCAGCTCCACGCGTTGGCCGAGCAGATCGCTGCCGCCGAGGGTCAAGAGGAGCTGGGCTGGGTCCACTACGTCCAGGCCACCGCCGAGCTGGGACCGCCCGACCGGCTGGCCGCCGAGCTGACCGGCAAGCCCCTGCCCGACAAGCACCGCTCCCACCGCCGCCTCTGGATCGGCGTCGGGGCTGTAGCCGTGGTGACCTTGGCCATCCTGGTCGTCGCCTTCCTATCCCACGGGGATCTCCGGCCGGTGGGGAGCTGGAGCGGCGACGAGGCAGGGCTGACCGACCGGGAAGCCCTGGCGTTCAACGTCTCAGGGAACGCGTCCTCGGTCTTCCTGGAGCTGTCGGCCGCGCCGACGACCGCCAACGGGACGGTCAAGGTCACCGTGCTCGACGGGCAGGCCAACCTGGTGTACGAGGCCACGGCCACGGTCTCAGATCACCTGCAGACGGCCCGGTACCTGGAAGGGGACCCCGGCACCTGGTGGGTGTTCCTCGACTTCCGGAGCTTCACGGGGACCTGGCGCGTGAACGCCCAGGAGGAGATCGGGTAGCGCCGGGGGCGGGCCGAACACCTCCCTTATACTCCTTGCGCCGGTCCCCACGGCCGACAGGTATCTATAGGGGTTGTCAGAGCGCCGGTCCCGCGACACTTTGGGTGACAACCTTTAAGCCCTCGACATGACAGAAGAGGGTAGTGCTGCCAGCAGGCGGCGGTGAGCGGCACTATGTACATCGAACGCAACAAGGAGGATGCGGAGATCCGCGAGATGAAGGTCCGCATCCCTAGTGATTTCTACATGAAGCTTCACTCGCTGAAGCTTCTGACGGGCACGCAGATCTCTGAGGCAGTCACCGAAGCCCTCGCGCTCTACTTCGAGCAAGAGGAGTTCAAGAAGGAGAAGCCGAAGGAGGCCTGACCTGCCCGACACCGGCCTGGGCGGGGGCCGGACGTAACCTCGCCTTCTTTCCTTCCTTCTCTTCGACCCTCGAGCGGCCGCTGGGTCCAAGCCCTGCTTCCGAACCCCTGGGCGGCCTCCGCAGGTACCTACAGGACCACCTGTGCAACCTAAGCCAGCGACCCGCGAACGCTTATCAGGTGGTGCAGCTCTGCCCCGATGGCAGGTGGGACCTTGAAGGCAACAGGACGACGTGCGATCGCAGCCGGCTTGCTCTTGCTCCTCCTTGGCGCGGCGCCACCGCTGACGGTGGCCGACCCGGGCGCGATCGGCGATGCGGGGGGTAGCCCAAGCCAGGCGACCCCGCTCGCCGCCGAAGGGAGCTACAACGGGACGATCAGCACGGCGGACAACGACTGGTACCGGCTGGACATCGACGACGACCGCACGGTCTGCCTGAGGGTCCTCGTCAGCGGCGACATCGCCTCCCACGTCACCCTCTCGCCGAGCGTCGACCTCGAACCGTCGGTCACGCGCCAGATGGAGGCGGGCAAGGTCCTCGACCTGGCCATGGCCGTCGAGCCGACCGACACCGCCTTCGTCGGGCTTGAGGCCGCCAACCTGCTCGACTCCGGCGACTACACGTTCGAGATCCAGGCCTTCACGCTCTCCGAGCTCCCCTGGCAGGAGACCGACACCGGCGACGCCGGCGACGACCCGAGCCAGGCCACGCCCCTGCCCCGGATCTGCCAACCCGGCCACCTCTCGCCCAGGAGCCAGGACACCGCCGACGTCTACAGCTTCCAGATCGGTGAGGACAAGCACCTGGGCCTCTCCCTGGTCCAGGTGGGGGACACCCCCCTCGAGCTCGCGCTGATCTCGCCGGCCGGTGAGGTCGTCGAGGCCGTCACCAACGGTAGCTTCGAGGACGTGACCATCGAGGAGGCCGGGACGTGGTACCTCTCCTTCCAGACCTCCAGCAGCTCCTCGGACGACTGGATCGGCTACATCGGTGGGATCACGATCAACGGTCCCGAGCCGCCGCCGTGTCGGCCCGGCTGCCTGGAGTGACCGTCACACGGCGATCGCAGGGGACGGCCGGTCGAAGCACCGATCCGCGCCTGACGGGAAGACGGACCCATCCTAGCCAAGGGCGCGAGCGGGGGGTCGATCCCCCGGGACGTTCCGTCTCCTCCGCCCGTCGGGGGCCAGCCGTCCCGTCCGGATCGCGAGGCTTGGTGTAGGTGGGCGAGCCTCGCGAGCGCCCGAACCGGCACAGGTGCTCGGTTCGGGCAGATCCTGAGACCCAGGCGGCGCTGTGTTGCTGGGTCTGTGCGTCGGTCGACATCGGTGCTCGCTCGCGTGGCCGCTCGGCCGATGTCGAGATCTGGCCGAGCCCTGCGCGTCCGGGGCTCCGGGCTCGGCCGCTCCGGACGGCCCCACGCCTCGTTCGTTGGAGATCTGGGAGGCCCGTCCGGAT
>CAYXGD010000301.1:0-2639 GCA_964464425.1 uncultured Thermoplasmatales archaeon | reverse complement strand
GCCAAGGACTACCTGTGCGTGATCGCCGAGGAGTACGTCACCACGGCCGGCCAGCGGTCCATCCACTTCGGTGCCGACGAGGGCTACGCGCTGACCTCCAACGGTCAGTCGTACACCAACCTGGAGAGCGACCTGTTCTTCAGCCTCCTGGACCAGCACCCTGACCTGATCGACTCCGCCGGGGACGACCCCTCGCCGGAGCTCGGGTCGCTGATGGATGGGTACGTCGCCGGGTACAACCGGTACTTGGCCGACACCCCGGTCGACCAGCGCCCGGCTGATTGCCGGGATGAGCCCTGGGTCCGACCCATCACGCGCGAGGCCGTCGTCCACCGCGTCGACAAGCTGACGCTGATCGCCAGCATGGGCTTCTTCGCGCCGTCCATGGTGGCCGCCCAGCCCCCTACCCCGGGCGACGGGACCACCGGAGCGCCGGCCGACCTCGACCGTGAGGCCGCCCAGGGACTGGCCGATCGCCTGCCGACCCCGGGGAACCTGGGCATCGGGTCCAACGGGTACGCCTTCGGGTCCGAGATGACGGCCAACGAACGCGGGATGCTGATGGGCAACCCGCACTTCCCCTGGATGGGGCCCGAACGGTTCCACCAGCTCCACCTGACCATCCCGGGAGAGGTCGACGTCATGGGGGCGACCCTGCTCGGCGTGCCTCTGGTCCTGATCGGGTTCAACGAGCACGTGGCCTGGACGCACACGGTGAGCACCGGGTGGCGGTTCTCGCTCCACGAGCTCGACCTGGTCCCCGGCGACCCGACCAGCTACATCGTCGACGGCGAGGTCGAGGCGATGGAGGAGCGCCAGGTGACCGTCGACGTGGGCGGCGGCCAGACGGTCGAGCACACGTTCTACCTCTCCCGGTACGGTCCCATCATCGACATGCCGGTCCTCGGGGAGGGCGAGGCCCAGGCCGGGCTGACCTGGGAGTCCGACCGGGCCTACGCGTTGAACGATCTGAACGCGCGCAACGACCGGACGGCGGAGCAGTTCCTGGCTTGGAACCAGGCGACCAGCTTCGATGGGTTCGTCGAGGACCTCCGGGGTGTGCACGGGATCCCGTGGGTCAACACGATCGCGGCCAGCCCCGACGGCCGGGCGTTCTACGCTGATGTGAGCGTGGTCCCGAACTACGATGCCGACAAGATCACGGCGTGCAACACGCCGGTGGGCCAGGCCCTGTTCGAGACCAACCGGCTGCCGGTGTTCGACGGATCCAGGAGCTCGTGCGCGCCCACCGTGGATCCCAGTGCGGCCCAACCGGGCATCATCCCGGCCGACCAGATGCCGTCGATCACGACCCGGGACTGGCTGATGAACAGCAACGACGACGCCTGGCTCCCGAACCCCGAGCACCCCATCGAGGGTTACTCGCCCATGGTGGGCCCTGGCCCCAGCGAGCGCTCGACCCGCACCCGCATGGGCTACGTCCTCTGGCAGGAGCTCGAGGACGGTGCCAGCTTCCACTGCCAGGTCCAGCCGGAGGTGGCCTGCGACAAGCTGACCCTCGAGCGCCTCCAGAACGCCCTCTTCTCCGACCGGCTCTACGTGCCGGAGCACGAGCTGGACGCTGTCCTCCAACAGACCTGCACGCCCCCGACGGCCTTGACCTCGTCAGGCCAACCGGTCGACCTGACAGAGGCGTGCCAGGCCCTGGCGGCCTGGGACCGACGGGCCGACGCGGACAGCGCCGGGTTGCCGCTCTTCGAGCGCTTCTGGCTGACCACGCCCAAGACGTGGACGGTCCCCTTCGACGAGCAGGACCCCGTCCACACGCCGCGCGGGTTCCTCGCCGCCGACCCGAGGGTCCGGACGGTGCTGGCTGACGCTGTCGTCGATCTCCAGGCCGCCGGGATCGCCGTGGACGCCGAGGCGGGGGAGGCTCGGTACGTCGAGCGCGACGGGCAGCGCCTGGGCCTGCACGGTGCAGCCGGTCAGCTGGGCTCCCCGAGCATGCTCGTCGTGCCGTTCGAGGCGGGCGAGGGCTTCACCGAGCCGGTCCACGGCAACTCCTACATCCAGACGGTCACCTGGGAGGCCGACGGGACGCCGCGGGCCGAGGCGGTCCTCAGCTACGCGCAGTCGCCGCACACGGACAGCCCGCACCGGGCCGACCAGACACGCCTCTACGCCGACGAGCGCTGGGTGGACCTCCCGTTCACCGAGGCCGAGATCCAGGCCGACCCCGAGCTCGAGGTCGTCGAGCTCTCCTCCGGGTGAGCGGGGCCGTGGCCTGCCATCGGCGGTCCCCGCGCGGCCCCGGGCCGGAGCCGCGCCGTGGATGCGTCGACGTTCTGACGGCGGATTGATAGGTCCGACCAAGCCTATGACGATGGCGTCGAGTCGGCCCTCGCTAGACGCCCTGGAACCGACGATATCGGCCGCTTGGTCCAGGAGGGACCCCACCGCAACGTTCATGCTGCAAGACACCGAACTAGCGGTTGTGCCCGAGCGAGAGCAAGCGGACCTGGAGGAGGCCGCCTCAGAGGGTCTCTTCCGCGCCTCCACCGAGGAGCGCGACCGCCGTCACAGGGTCAAGGAGGCCCTGGCCGAGGAGGGCTTCAAGTGGGAGCCCTGGCAGAAGCCCGAGCGCGGCATGGTCTTCGGCATGATCCGCCAGCACGCGT
>CAYXGD010000300.1:0-2672 GCA_964464425.1 uncultured Thermoplasmatales archaeon | reverse complement strand
GCTCGGGCTCGAAGCTCCAGTTGGCCGGCTGCTCGGGGAGGACCTCGTGGACGGGACCGCGCTGGAAGGCGTGGGTCAACGCCCTGAGGCGCTGATCGCCGGCGCTCGGCCCCATGAGCCGGAGGTCCTCGGCAGAGGAAGGCCCCAGCAGGAGCACGTGGTCACCGGCCATGCTCGTGTTGAGCTCGAAGGTGCCCGGGACCTGCACGGTCTCGTGGCCGACGAACCGGTCGGCAGGGTCCCAGATCATCAGCGCGGCCACGTCGGCACCGCCGTCGGAGGCTTCCCCGTCGGTGGAGGCACCGGGCGCACGCTCGATCCGCAGCGGCTGGTGGGGGTCCTGGATGGGGACCTCGATCGGGATGGTGGTGGGGAGGTTCGTCTGCGGCGAGGACAGCTCGATGGTCAGGGTGACGTCCAGCGGTTGGCCCGGTTCCGGCACGCGCGGGGTGACCTCCACGAGGACCTGTTGGCCGTCGGCGACCAGGGTGCTGTGCACGCTGGTGGTGATCTTGGAGACGCCGACCTCCTGGCCTTGCTGGCTGAAGCCGTACCACTGGTCGTAGACGGTCCCTGTCGGCGCGTGGAGCTCGACGTCCACCCGGGCCGCCGCGGCGGTGGTGTACGTGGCTTCGGCGACGATCTGGACCGGCGCGGTGGCCGGCAGCAGGGAGGTCAGATCCTTGACCATGGCTTGGCAGGTGGGGCTCTCGGGTGCATGGCAGGTCGCGTCTGGACCGAAGGTGCCCTCCTCGACGATCGTCAGGTCCAGCGGCTGGTGGCTGAAGCGGTAGGCTTCCAGGTCCGGGGCCTCGTCTGAGGCTCGATCGGCGGTGCCCTCGGTCTGCTTGCTGGCCGCCTCGGCGGCACCGTCGGCCCCTTCCTGGGTCGGCGCGGGGGCCTCCTCGCCCGAGCCGGGAGCCTCGCTGGCTGCCGGCAGGTCGTCGGTCGACTGATTCTCAAGCGACTCGTCGGTGGGGGCGTCGTCGCCGATGCACCCGGCCATGCCGGCCAGGAGCAGAACCGCAGCGAGGACGCTGATCCTCCCTTGCCTCATGGGTCAAGACACGCTTGGCCGACCTAAAGCGTTCCGGGGCCCCAGGGGGCCGTGGCCCAGGCAGGGTCAGGAGACGGCGACGTCGTCGATGTACCAGCCCTCGTTCTGGACGCTGCCGTCGCTGAAGAAGCTGAACCGCACCTGGACCGTCTGATCGCTCCAGTCCGACAGGTCGTAGGTCAGCGTCTCGAACTGGCCGCCGCTGTCCCAGTAGTTGGTCTCGAGCGTGGTCCAGGTGCTGGCGCCGTCGGCGCTGACCTGGATCCGGCCGTAGTCGTAGATCACGCACGCGAACAGGCCGGAGCACTCGCCCTCCATCCTGGACTCGAGCTGGAGGGTCGGGTTGGACAGGCCGGCGAGGTCGATGGGCTCGGTGATCAGGTGGTCGGTCTCGTCCGGGCTGTAGTCGGCCAGGGCCATGCTGTGGCTGGGGCTGACCGACCGGCTCGTCGAGAGGGCCCAGGAGGACGCGCCGCTGTCGTCGACGGCGGTCCAGCCGGGGTCGCCGTCCTCGAAGTCCTCGGAGAGGCCGGCTGAGCCGGTGTCCGAGGGGGAGACGGTGATATCCTGGCTGGTGCTGTCGGTGGCGCCGTCGTCGTCGGTGACGGTCAGCGTCACGGTGTAGGTGCCTTCGCTCTCGTAGGTGTGGCTGGTGGTGGCACCGCTCCCGGTGCCGCCGTCGCCGAAGTCCCACGCGTAGCTGTCGACCGTGCCGTCGCTGTCGGTGGATCCCGAGCCATCGAGGTCGCAGGTGAGGTCGGTGCAGCTGGTCTGGATGTCGGCCGTGGGGGCGCTGTTGGTGGTGTTGCCGCCCCCGCCGCCGGACCCACCACCGCTGACAGCGGCCACGGCAGCCTGGGCGTCGACCTCGCCGTGCCCGTAGATGTTGTCCGGGCCGGTGTCCCCCAGGTCCTGTGCGGTGGTGTTGAGCGTGTCACGGAGCTGGCTGTTGGTGAGCGTGCTGTTGGCGGCCAGCAGGAGCGCGGCCACCCCGCTGACGTGGGGTGTGCTCATGCTCGTCCCTGAGAGCTCGGTGTAGCCGCCGTTGTTGTAGGTGGAGAGGATGTCGTTGCCCGGGGCGGCGATCTCAGCCTCGGGGCCCTGGCTGGAGAAGCTGCACTGGGCTTCGGCGCTGTCGGTGCAGGTGACGGCGACGACCTCGGGGTAGGCCGCCGGGTAGCCCACGCAGTCCGTGCAGCTGCCGTCGTTGCCGGCGGCGCCGACGAGGAGGACGCCGTTGTCCCAGGCGTACCGGACGGCGTCCTTCAGCGTTTGGCTGCCGGAGCTGGATCCCAGGCTCATGGAGATGACGTCGGCCCCGTTGTCGGTGCTCCACGTGATGGCATCGGCGATGTCCGAGGTGCTGCCGGTGCACTGGACCAGGAGCGTGTTGGTCAGGGCCTTGGCGATCAGGAGCTGGCTGTCGGGGGCGGTGCCGGCCACGCCGATCCCGTTGTCCGTGTTGGCGGCCACGGTCCCGGCCACGTGGGTGCCGTGCCCGCAGGCGTCGTTGGCTGTGGGGTCGTCGTTGACGAAGTCGTACTGGTCGGCGACGACGTTCTGGAGGTCCTCGTGGTCCTGGTCGATGCCGGTGTCGATGATGGCGACCTTGACG
>CAYXGD010000299.1:0-2674 GCA_964464425.1 uncultured Thermoplasmatales archaeon | reverse complement strand
AGGGCTGGGTCGTCGGTCCACATGGCCAGGTCCTCCCCCTTGAACAGGTGCGTGTCGTCGGGGATGTAGTGGGTCAGGAGGACCTGCTCACCGTCGATGATGATCACGCTGGACCCGGCGTTGTCCGACGAGCGGTGGCGGACATCGGCGTAGGCCAGGGCTTCCTCGACGTCCAGGCGGTTGGTCGCCAAGACGGGGGCTTGGATCCGGCAGACCAGGCCTTCCTGGGTCTTCTCGTGGAGCAGCGGGGAGAAGTAGTTCATGCGGAGGGTCGTGAACGCAGAGCCGAGCATCCAGACGCTCTTCTCGGCCTCCTCGATCATCTCGAGCATGCGGTTGAAGACGTTCTTGCGTCCCTTGACCACGCGGAACTGGCCAGGGCCTTGGACGCCAGGGCTGTCGGTCGGCTTGAGCATCTCGCGGAACCGTTCCCGGTCTTCCTCGAGCTGCTTGAGCCGCTGCTTGTACTTCCGCTCGTGCTTGTCCAGGTAGTTCTCGAAGGCCCGCGGCAGGAACCGCTTGGGCCGCTCGGGGATGACCTCGACGAGCTCCTTCTGGTGGAGGTCGTCGATGACACCGTAGATCTTCGTCCTCGGGACCCGCGAGACGTCGGCGACCTCTCGCGCGGTCCCCTCCTCCAGCTCGACGAGCGCGAGGTAAGCCTTGGCCTCGTACTCGGTCAAACCGTACGCCTGGATGGCCTCCAGCTCGCCCTCAAGCACAACACAGCCTCCAAATAGGGCATGCCGGACCCATGCTATCATGAGGTCCGTGTCACTTGCGTGACAGACGCAAGCCGTGCGTTACGTCTGGCAAGGCCCGACCTTCACGGCGGCCGTCATGCGTCGGTCGGGACGAGCTGCTCGGGATCCTCGGCCAGAGCCTCCAACCGCCGGCTGATCACGGCCAACGCTTGGCCCAAGCAAGCCGGGTTGTCGAAGGCACCGGCCCGGGCCTCCAGCTCGTCGACCGGCACATCGCCCAGCTCATCGACGGCCTCGGCCACGTTGGGCAGCGCGCGGACCACGTTGTCGGTGATGTTGATCGAGGCCGTGCGTGCGGTCCGGGACAAGGGGTTCAGGTCGATGCTGATCACCCGCTTGCCCATGGCGACCAGGGCCTCGGTCCGGTCCCCGTCCTCCAGGGGGACCAGCACGCAGTCGGATCGGAAGATCCCCTGGGAGGCGACCTTGCCACGGGCGCTGTCCAACCCCGGGATCGTCTCGTCCGGGTCCGTGCCGAGGACCTCGGTGCAACCGTGAGCCTCCAAGCGATCGGTGATCAGCCCGACACGTTCGTCGGTCCGGTGGAAGAGGTTGACCTCCACCACCGCACCCGAGGCCTCTTGGAGCTCGGCGACAGCGCCCGGGCAGAGGGCGGCCACGTTCCCGTTGACCGAGATGACCGGGTGCTCGGCGGCCACCAGCGCGCAGGCAGCGGCCTCGGTGGCTTGCTGGGCCGGCGGGGTCGTCGTCTCGCCGAGCAGGTAGTCGAAGGTCTCACCGCGGCCGTGGGCGGTCAAGCCTTGGGGGGCCAAGTAGCCAGCCGCGAGGGCCTCGACCAGGGCCTCCCGGGCCATCAGCGAGGCGTACCGGGGATGCGACTCCGGGACCGTCACGCGCCTGGCAGCCTGACCGTTGGCCTTAACTCTAGGTCCGGTACCCTCGCAGCGGAAGGCACCGCGACCGCCACGATCCCTGGGTCCGGCAGGCGGCCGGCCCCAGGCGCCCGGTCCTGCGTGACCGCCGCCTCAGCGTTCTTGGGGTCCCCTGGTCCGTCGGCGCCCCTCGTGAGGCCCGCTTCACATCCGGCCACCGGGGTGTCACCGGGGTGGCAACAGGTGCGGTCCTCCTGAAGACCGGGTCACGAAGCTCTTGATAAGCCCCCCAGCGGGCCCAGTAGATGCCGCGAACGCGGCAGGTGACCTCGTGCGCTGGACCCCGACGCTTGCCATCACCGGACTGCTCCTGGCCCCCCTGGTCATCCTGGGGATCTTCGGGCCAAGCGCGCTCGGTCTGGGGACCACGCAGATCTCACCAGGCACGACCAACCACGTCCAGGTCGTCGACACCGACCAGGGGCTGGGCCTGATGGCTGGCCTGGTCATGACCGAGAGCCCAACGATCCTCGGCATCGCCACCGGGAGCCCCGAACCGGTCGGCGCCGGCTGGGTCGTGGCCCATCCGGCCGATCAAAGCTTCGATCCCGCCGCAGACGTGATGGTCACCGACCGGTTCACCTTCGAGGACCCCAACGGCGGCAGCTGGGAGGCGCTCGAGCTCTCCACGCCGACCGGCCCGGCTTGGGCCGTCCCCATCGGGGAGGTCCGCCACGACGCCACCCTCGACGGCGCCTACAACTGGGCCGTCGTCGTCGACTGGGATGAGGTCCCCCAGGATCAGGACGTCACGGTCACCTACCTCGGGTCCCTCGAGATCTGATGCTTGCCCGGTCACCGCTGGATGGGGAGCTTGTCTGGACCGGCGAGAACCTGGCCGTCGTCGTCGAGCACCTTGATCACGTCCACAGGACAGACGCTGGCAGCCTCCAGCGCTCCCTCGAGCTGGTCCTCATCGATCTCCTTCTCGAACAGGTCCTCGCTCACCTCGGTCCCCCCGACGAGGACCGACTTGTCATCCTCGCCTTCGGCGAAGGCTTGCGACACCTTCACGCA
>CAYXGD010000298.1:0-2674 GCA_964464425.1 uncultured Thermoplasmatales archaeon | reverse complement strand
CACGTCATCGACATGACCGACGCCGAGGCCGTGCGCGAGGTCGTCGAGACCGAGGCGCCCGACCTGATCGTGCCCGAGATCGAAGCCATCGCCACCGACGAGCTCGAGCGGCTGGAGGACGAGGGCTACAACGTGATCCCCTCGGCCCTGGCCACGCGCCTGACCATGGACCGAGAGGGCATCCGTCGGTTCGTGGCCGACGAGCTGGGGGTCAACACGTGCCGGTTCGCGTTCGCGGATTCCAAGGAGGCCTACCGGGAGGCCATCGACGAGGTCGGCATGCCGTGCGTCGTCAAGCCCACCATGTCCTCCTCGGGCAAAGGCCAGAGCGTGGTGTGGACAGAGTCTGACATCGAGGCTGCCTGGGAGGAGGCCGAGCGCGGCACCCGGGCCGGGACCGGGCGCGTGATCGTCGAGGAGTTCGTCCGGTTCGACCAGGAGATGACCCTGCTCACCGTGCGCCACCCCGACGGCACGTTCTTCTGCGCGCCGATCGGCCACACCCAGGAGGACGGCGACTACCGGGCCTCCTGGCAGCCACTGACGATCCCAGGCAACGCGCTGGAGGAAGCCAAGAAGATGGCCGAGATCGTCACCGACGGCCTGGGCGGCTACGGGATCTTCGGCGTCGAGTTCTTCCTCAGGGACGATGAGGTCATCTTCAGCGAGCTGTCGCCCCGGCCCCACGACACGGGCTTGGTCACGCTGGTCAGCCAGAACATGAGCGAGTTCGAGCTGCACGTGCGAGCGATCCTGGGCCTTCCGATCCCCAGCATCGATGTCATCTCGCCGGGCGCGAGCGCGGTCGTGCTTGCCGAGGCCGAGAGCGACGCACCGGCCTTCGAAGGCGTACGGGATGCGTTGGGGGAGAAGGATACGAGCCTGCGCCTCTTCGGTAAGCCCAAGGCCTACCCAGGGCGGCGGATGGGGGTCGTGCTGGCCACCGACGACACCGCCGACAAGGCCCGCAGGAAGGCAGCCCAGGCTGCCAAGCAGGTCCGCGTGGTCGACGGCGGGGAGATATAGGCCGGCCGGAGGCTCAAACCTCGGCTCGGGGCGGCAACCGGACCGTATCCAGCCAGTAGCTCTCGATGTCCCGGACGATCTCGAAGAACTTCTCCAGGTCCACAGGCTTGCAGACGTACGAGCTGGCCTGGAGCTGGTAGCTCTTGCGCACGTCGTCGTTGGCCTCCGAGGAGCTCAGGATGACCACCGGGATCTCGGCCAGGCGCTGATCGGCCTTCATCTCGGCCAGAACCTCGTGCCCGCTCTTCCGTGGTAGGTTGAGATCCAACAGGACGAGATCGGGCTGAGGCGCGTCGGCGTACCCATCCTCGCGCCGCAGGAACGCCATGGCCTCGACGCCGTCCTTGGCGACGTGGAGACGATGGGGGACCGTGGCGGCGGAGAAGGCCTCTTGGGTGAGGCGGACGTCAGCGGGGTTGTCCTCGACGAGGAGGAGCTCCGCTTGACCACCCTGGGCGTTCGGGACCACATCTGGGCCACGGAGACCGGTTAGATAAAGGGTCCGACAACCTCCCTTCTCCCCTGTGAACGGGTTCGCCCCTCCGGGTGAACGCCCGTTGAGCTGGGACCCTTGGCCCAGCGGAGGATCCGGTGTGGATCTGGCCGGTCAGCCGGGGGGCCACGGCTGGTGGCCACCCCTCGGCGGCAGGGACGGCTGCATGGCCGAGGTCCCCGAGGAAGGGTGGACGAGAAGGAACATGCGGGTGCTGGGATTTGAACCCAGGCAACGAGCATGGCAAGCTCGTGTACTACCAGACTATACGACACCCGCAGGGTGTGGGCCGGCAATCGAGTCATCGGATAAAACCCCTTCCCTGGCTCGTCCCGAGATGGCATGGATCGCCGCCCTACGGGTCCTCCTGGGGGTCGATGGTATCGCTGCACGACCGCGATCCCGCACCGACGCGTCGACGGATGCCGTGGGCCGTGGCGCGCCGGCTCACTCTCAATGCTGCCGGTGTCGATAATGGTCGCCCATCCCTTCGCTCCGGTGGTATCTCGGGGCCTTGGCTCCCGATGTCCGCCTCGAGGGCCCCTGCCGAGGGGGCACCGAGAGGTAAACGGCCATTGAACATTGTCTCTCCTCCCTGGAGGGCCTACCATTGTCCCGGGGCAAGCCTTAACCTGGGACCGGCCGTGCCAGCCTACACCACGGAGGTCCCGCACCATGCGCCACACCCTTCTCGTCGCGACCCTGCTCCTCGTCGCCCCCCTGGCCGCCCTCGGTCCCGGCTCGACCATCGCCGCCGAGCAGACCCCGCAGGAGCGCGCCGAGGCCCTCGGCCTGGACGCGAACGACTGGATCGTCGGCTTCCAGGACATCGATCGGGCGGCGCTGGATGGCGGCACCTGGCGCGGGCACGAGATCACGTCGACCAACCAGGCCCTGGGCACCGTCGTCGTCGACGTCCAGGACCCCGTGGCCTTCCAGCAGGATGCCGAGCAGGACGACAACGTCGCCTACACCCAGTGGGACGACCCCCTGGCCTTCGTCGTCGACGCCACCCCGGACGACCCCCGCTACCCCGAGCAGTACGGCTTCCCGCAGATCGAGGCCCCCGGCGCCTGGGACACCACCTTCGGCAGCCCGGACGTCAAGGTCGCCATCATCGACACCGGCATCGACCAGGACCACGAGGACCTCCAG
>CAYXGD010000297.1:0-2731 GCA_964464425.1 uncultured Thermoplasmatales archaeon | reverse complement strand
CTCAGGAAAGCTTGAAAGGTCGAAGCGACTAACAGGGGCCTGATATGGCCTCCGATGGTAACGGCGCCCCGGTGGAGCTCTCCGACGACGAGTTCGATGGCTTCGTCACGTCCAACGACCTGGTCTTGATCGACTTCTGGGCGCCCTGGTGCGGGCCGTGCAAGCGCGTCGAGCCGATCCTCGAGGAGCTGGCCGGCGAGATGGACAACGTGGCCTTCGGGAAGGTCAACACCGATGAGAACCCCCAGACGCCCCAGAAGTTCGGCGTCATGTCCATCCCGACGCTGCTGATCATGAAGGACGGCTCCCCGGTCGATCAGATCGTGGGCGCTCAGCCCAAGCAGGAGATCAAGCAGCGCCTCCAGAAGGCGTCCAACTGACGCCGCCCGGCTTGGTTCACGCTTCCGGCGGTGAGGCCTGGTTCTCGGGCCCGTCACGCAGCAGGCCGAGGTAGGTCCTCTTCTCGTACCACAGCACCGCCAGGCCAGCCAGGACCAGGGTCGCTGTCGCGATCTGCAGCCCCAGCCCGCCGGCGCCTGGATCCACGCTGAAGTACCCCAGGTTCACCGCGGCGTGCAGGACCATGCATGAGCCCAGGCCGACCGTCGATCGCACCAGGCCCATCGCTGTCCCGAAGATCAGCGGGCCCACCAGGTGCGAGACGGTGGTGAAGCCCGCGTGGGCCACGGCGAAGACCAGGCCTTGGATCCCGATGGCGAGCCAGACCCGGTGGCCTCCTGGGAGCGCCTGCTCGAGCACGCCCTGCAGCAGACCCCGGTAGTAGAGCTCCTCCCCGATGGCCGGGGCCAAGCACAGGGCGATCACGTGGAGCAAGGTGGCGTTGGCGAACAAGGCGCTCTCGTCACCGGTCTGGAGCACCTGCAAGGGGCCCTGGAGGAGCATGAGGGCGCCGAGCTGGCCGATGACGACCAGGGGGACCAGGCCCAGCCCCAGCCAGAGGTCGCGCCCCCAGGTGCCGGGGCTGCGTCGGACCGGTCTCGCGTAGCCCTGGAGGACGCGTCTGCCCCCCAGGATGCCGACCAGGCCCAGGCCGATCAGAGGGATCAGGAGGTTGCGGCGCAGGATCCTGAGCGGGAGCTCGTTGAGCGTCTGGATCGAGTAGGGTTGGAGCTCCGTGTAGCGACCGACCAGCGGGGCCAGCTCGATGAAGTCCAGCAGGTTCTCGGCCGAAGGGTACAGGATGAACGCCGCGGCGAGCATGTGCAGCGGGCTCCAGCCCGGCCAGATGGCCCGGGGCAGGGCGGCAAGCACGCCGGCTGCCGCGACGGCCACCAGGGTCTCGAGCCAGGCCATGACCGGCGGTCCCCCGGATCAGCGGCCGCGGACCTGGGCGATGGCTTGGTCGTAGGGCACCCCGGCGCGGAAGATCGCGCTGCCGGCGACCAGGACATCGGCGCCGGCCTGCTGGACCTTGGCCGTGGTCTTGGGGCCGATGCCACCGTCGACCTGGAGGTGGATGTCCCGCCCGGACGCGTCGATCATCTCGCGGGCTTGGGCGATCTTGGGGACCATGGTCTCCAGGAAGCTCTGCCCACCGAAGCCGGGGTTGACGGTCATGACCAGGACCAGGTCGAGGTCCTCGAGGACGTTCTCGACCATGGCCAGGGGGGTGTGGGGGTTCAGCGCCACGCCCGCCTTGATGCCGGCCTCGCGGATCGTGCTCAGGGTGCGTTGGAGGTGGGTGGCGGCCTCGACCTGGACCGTGACGAGGTCGGCGCCGGCGTCGATGAACTCGGGGACCCGCTCGTCGGGGTTGGCGACCATCAGGTGGCAATCCAGCGGGGCCTCGGTGACGCCCCGAAGCGCCTTGACGACCGGCGCGCCGAAGGTCAGGTTCGGCACGAAGTGGCCGTCCATGGCGTCGACGTGGAGCCAGTCGGCGCCGGCTTCCAGGACCTCCAGGGCCTCCTCGCCCAACCGGGCGAAGTCGGAGGCCAGCAAGGAGGGCGCGATGGTGACCTGGTCGGATGTCATCGATCGGGCAACGGCGGCTCGGTGATAGAGGCTTCCCCTGCCTGGTCGGTCTCGAACCGGGCCAGGTGGATCACGGCCTCGGCCCCCACCCCGTCCTCGGTGGTCACACGCTCGCCGGTGTCCAGGACGGAGAGGCCGGCGTCGGTCATCGCTTCGGTGAACCAGGGCAGCGAACCGGTGGGGATCGTGATGCGGGTCTGCTCGGACATCGGTCCAAGCACCCCCGGGCCCCAGCCATAAGCGTGGTAGTTTCGTGATGGTCAGGCTGAGGGACCCTTCTTGGTCCAGCTGACGAACTATCATGGTTCGCAACCAGGACTATGCAGTCACGGAGATGTCAACCTCGAAGGTGCCTATGTAGGTCGAGAAGGTGGCAGAGGAAGAGACGAAACCGGTCGGCCACAGCCAGTGTCGCCACGGCCGACCAAGCTCGTATGGTTCGCTGTCGTCGCTGGGCCAGAGGACCCCTACATCAGCTGCTTGACGGTCATGTCAGAGAGCTCTTCGAGCCTCTGTCCCGCCGGGTTCTCTGAAAGGATGTCGAAGTAGCGCGTGAGCGCATGCTCGACGGAGGAACTGATCGACTCTCCCTTCAGGACCTTCAGCGTGTGGAGTTTGATATGGTACTCCACCGGGATCTTCACTTTGATCTCCTTGTTCTCTGGCGTCTCAGCGTCTTTCACAGAGCTGCTCATAGTACCTCACCCCTCTCATCCCCATGAGATGGGATGCCACA
>CAYXGD010000296.1:0-2739 GCA_964464425.1 uncultured Thermoplasmatales archaeon | reverse complement strand
GCCAGGCGGCCCTGGTCGACCATCTCGAACTCCACCTCGTCCTCGTTGCTCGCCAGCCGCATGGTGTCCTTCAGCTTGTCGATGTCGAGACCGAGCTCGGTGTCCTCGGCCTCGAAGTTCTTGAAGGCACCCTTGGACAGGCTGAGGTCCACCATCGCCACGTGGGCTGCGTCGACAGCCCGGACGTGGATGCCCTCTGGCGAGAGCTGGAACTTGGCCTCATCCACGAGAGGGGAGAGGGAATCGATGACGGATTTGACGACGTCGGCCTTGCAAACCGCCCTGAAGGACATGGCTCTCCCTTCCGATGAACACGAGGACCCTTAAAAAAGAACCGGGGGCTTTGCAAGTGGAGCCCCCACCGGTGCACCTCAGCCCAGGTACCCGTGCATCAGCCGAGCCACGGTGCCGGGGCGCTCGAGGTGGGGCACGTGCGCGCATCGGGCCAGGTAGCTCCGTTGGATCGGCCCGTCCCAGTGAGCGGCCAGGTAGGCGGGCGTGCGACCGTCCAGCAACCGGTCCTCGCGACCCCAGATGACCAACGTCGGGGTCTCGATCCGTTCCAGGGTGGCTGGGACGAGCAGGTCGGCCCGCGCGAGAGCGGCCTGCTCGCCGGCCGTCAGGGCCTCGGGCTCGAGGCCGATCAGCTCGGCGATCGGCCGGCCTGTCTCCGGGTCCGGCAGGTTCTCCGGCTTGATCCCCTCGATCATCCGACGGAAGCCAGGGCGCCGGAACCGCTTCAGGTCGGCGCCGGCGATCGCCTTGGCCACGGCCGGTGGCTTGTGCCACATCGCCTGCCAGAACGTCAGCACGTCCTCGTTGGTCTCCGGGGTCATCAGGTCCAGGCTGTCCAGGCTACCCGGCAACGGGCAGCCTCCTGGAGAGATCAGCACCGCCCGATCGACCAGCCCTGGATGTCGGGCCAGGAGGTGGGTGACGACCCAGCCGCCCATGGACTGTCCGACCAGATGCAACCGGCCGTCGACGCGCTCGGCCAGGAGGCCGGCGAGCTCATCGGCCAGGCCGCTGGGCGGAAGGTGGTCGGTCCCTTGCAGGCTGGACAAGCCGAACGGCGGGAGATCCAGGGCTAGCAGGTCGAAGCGGTCCCGCAACGGCCGGATGCTCTGGAACCAGGTCGTCGACGCGTCGCCGAGGCCGTGGAGGAGGACCAGCGTGTCGCCCTGCCCGTGGCCGAACCGGAAGCCATGGAACGTCGCGTGGTCGGTCTCGACGCGAAGCTCGTCGGCGCCGAGCGTCCGGTAGGCTGTCCGGATGCCCGCCTGAAGCAGGTCGATGACCACGAGGGTGGATGGGTCGACCCGGTACATCAGTCCAGCGACAGCTCCGGAGCCATCCGGTGGAGAGCCATGGAAAGCTTTACGAACGACACGCGGCTAAGCCGGCCCGATGTTCTGCCCGGAGTGTGGGGCGCTCATGAAACCGTCGCCCGATGGCCCGCGATGCAAGAAGTGCGGGACCACCGGGGAGGGCACCACGGTCTCCCAGAAGGCCGAGGAGAAGGAGATCGTCGTCATGGACGAGTCCGAGGTCCACACCCTCCCCCGCACCGACGAGTACACCTGCCCCGAGTGCGGCAAGCGGGACGCCTACTACCGCTACCAGCAGACCCGTGCCGCCGACGAACCGACCACGATCATCCTCAAGTGCGTCGAGTGCGGCGAGAAGTGGCGGCAGTATTAGCTCGGCGACATCCCCTCCTCAGGGCCTCCCGTCGCCGAGGCGTCCCTGGCGCCCCTGACGGTGTCGCTCTGCTTCGGCGATACGCTTGCATCGCCTGCATCGAGCTCCTTGTCAGCCGACGCCAGGGTTCTGCGGTGGCCTGCCGCCTCGTCTCGGTCCGTCCCGCTGGGTTGGGGGGGCCCTCGCATCGGCGAGGAGAGACCGCTCCTGGTCCGCCGGGGACCGGTTCGACCAGCCCGGGAAGCGGCCGAGGGCGCCTTCGGGTCGCCGTGCCATAGGGGAGCAAACCTCGACCCGTCGACCAACAACCCTTAGGACCCCTCCCCGGCATCCTCGGCACGATGTCGCTCGAGGCTATGGTCGATGCAGCGGGCAAGTTCCCTAGCCACCTCCAGGAAGGCACGGAGAAGGCCCGGCAGATCGAGCTCCCGGAGGGGCCTTTCTCCTCGGCCATCGTCATCGGCATGGGTGGCTCCTCGATCGGGGGCGCGTTGGCCACCGCGCTGCTCGAGCGCGAGGCCGACGTGCCCATCGCCGTCGTCCGCGACCACACCATCCCCGGTTGGGTCGACGAGGAGACCCTGGTCGTCGCCACGAGCTACTCGGGTCAGACCCACGAGACCCTGGATGCCGTCCAGGATGCCGTCCACCGCGGCGGTCAGCTGGCCGCCATCACCACCGGCGGGCGCTTGGGCTACCTCGCCGAGGAGGCCGACGCGCCGGCGGTCATGGTCCCCACAGGGTTCCAGCCGCGGGCCGCGCTCGGGGTCCTCTTCTCGGCCAACTACACGATCTTGAGCCGAGCGTTGGGCGTGGGCGACCCCGACCGGATCGACCGGGCGGCCAAGGAGCTCGAGCCCAAGGTCGACGACCTGGCAGACCCGGAGGGGCCCATCGACTTCATGGCCAGCGAGCTCGACGACGGGACCGTCGGCGTCGTCGGTCACGACGTCCTCGGGGTCGTCGCGCGGCGCGTCGCCGGTCAGCTCAACGAGAACAGCAAGCGGTTGGCCTTCCACGAGACCATGCCCGAGATGT
>CAYXGD010000295.1:0-2754 GCA_964464425.1 uncultured Thermoplasmatales archaeon | reverse complement strand
CGTGGCGTCGGGCGGCCGCTGCATCGATCGCCTCCTCGCTCTGGGTGTAGCCGAGGGAGACGCAGGCCGGCTGCCAGCCGTACAGGCGGACCGTCGGCTCGCCCCGGTTCAACAGGGCGACGTCGATGGCCATGTTCTCCTGGCCGGGTCGGGGTCGGTCGAGCAGCAGCTCCACGTGACCCAGGAGGGCCTGGAGGTCAAAAGGGTATCGGGGACCGTCACGTCGGGGACGGCGCGCCGTCGTGGATCAGGAACAACCCGCCGCATAGGAGCAGGCCGAGGCCGACGAGGATCGCCGCCAGGGCCCACGCCTCGGGCATCGGCCCGCAGATCGGCTCACCGGAGGGGCTGGCCAGGCCGCAGACCTCGGTCAGCCCGAAGGCCATCCCCGCGTAGATGAGGTTCAGGCCACCGGCCATGGCACCGGCGATCCAAGGGTTGGCCGCGGCGAGCATCGAGACCAGGCAGCCCGGCACCCCTTATCAAGGGTCTGGCACGATCGTCCCCGGCAGCCATCGCGACCGGCACCCTTGCAGCCCGACACCTCTTATCCCCCGAGGGTCTTGGCCCCGCTGTGATCCCCGAGTTCCACCCGGACCTATGCACCGACTGCGGCGGCTGCGTGGGCGTCTGCCCCGTGGACGCGGTCGAGCTGTTCCAGGCCGAGGTGGGCATCACGGACGCATGCATCGAGTGCGACCTCTGCGTGAAGGTCTGCCCCACCGGGGCCTTGACCAGCGACACCTGGCCGCCCGAGCCAGCGGTCGCCGGAGGCCAAGGATGAGCCTGCCCCCCGAACGCGAGCTGATCAAGCTGCTCACCGAGAAGGTCAGCTCGGTCCGCAACTCGGCCGGTTTCGCCGATGACTGCGCGGTGGTGCCCCTCGGTCACAAGGACCTGGTGGCCAGCGTTGACACCTTCTCCGGGCCCACCCACTTCCCCGACGGCACCCCGCCCCGGCTCATGGGGCGGATGGCAACCGCTGCTGGGCTCTCGGACCTGGCTGCGGCCGGCGCCGACGCGCTCGGTGTGCTCGTGGGCTACGGCCTCCCACCCAGCATGCCCGTCGACGACGCCCGGGAGCTGGCCGAGGGCGTCATCTCGGCCTTGGAGGCCTACGGAGGGGAGCTGCTCGGCGGCGACACGAAACCCCGCGATCCGCTGGGGCTGTCGGTCACCGCCCTAGGCACGACCCCACCAGGGAAGGCCATGAGCCGGTCAGGGGCCCGTCCGGGCGACGTCCTGGTCGTCACCGGGCCTGTCGGCGGGGCAGCCGCTGCGCTCTCCCGACTCGACGCCGGCCTCGACCCTGCGGACGCGAGCCCGCTGCTCGACCCCGTACCGCGGATCCGGGTCGGTCGGCGATGGCGGGACCTGGGCATCCGGTGCGCGGTCGACCTCTCCGACGGCGTGGCCGAGGCCGCCGCCGTGATCGCCGAGGCCAGCCAGGTCCGCGTCGTCGTCGAGGCCTCCAGCCTCCCGCTGCACCCCTGGTGCGAGACCCCCGAGGCCGGGCTCGCCGGCGCGCTCGAGATCGGTGGGGACTACGAGCTGGTCGCCGCGATCCCCCAGGCGCTCCAGGAGCGCGCCCGGGAGGCCGCCGAGCAGGCGGGGGCCGAGCTCCACGTCATCGGCCGGATCCAGAGCGGCCAGGGTGCCGTCCTCACCGGTCCCGACGGCCAGCAGCCGTTGGAGCGAGGCTGGGAGCATCGGTTCGGCGACGCTGCGCCTGACCAGGGCCGGGATACGAACAGCTAAACCTCCGGCCTGGTCTGGCCACGTGTGGAGCGGCAGGTCCTCGTCGGCATCATCGCCGGGGTCGTCTTGCTGGGCGGCCTGGTTGGCGTGTTCATGTACGAGGCCCGCAACGCGCCCGAGCCGAGCCTGACCTACCCGGTTCGATGGTCCGTGGACGACGGCGGCCAGGTCCAACGCAGCGAGCGGCTCGAGGAGGGCCAGGAAGCCGACTTCAGCTTCAACGTCTCCCAGCCCAACGCGACCCAGGTCCGCGTGCGCCTGACCTGGCAGGATGACGTCGGCCAACCCGACCGGTTCAACCTGACCGTGACCAACCCGGCCACCCAACGGACCGAGACCCTATCGAGCACCAACGGTACGATCTCGGTGAGCTACCCTCTGACCCCTGTCCCAGGGACGGCCAACGTGACCGCCAGCGACGCCGACGCCGCCCGGCAGGCCGTGGCCAGCGAACACACCAGCCACCTGGGGCAGACCACCTGGCCCGTCACTGTGACCCTCGTCTCAGCCCCCGGCCAGCGCCCGGTCCCCCAGGCCGGATCGATCGAGACCCAACCCGACGGTGCCAACCGGTTCCAGCTCACCTTCTCCTACGAGGTTTACCGGGCGACGATCCAGGACGCCCAGGTCCCCTGAGGTCGCCCCCGTCGCGGGCCGCTGATTGGCCATGGCACCTGGCCCCCAGGCTCAAATAGGGGATGAGCGAGAAACCTGGAGCAGCATGGTTGGTGGACCCAGGGCACGTACGACGTTCTTCATCGCGATCGCGTTGCTGACAGCTGCCGGCACGGCCTGGGCCGGCTCTTCGGCCAGCCCGGAGATCGAGGACGCGGCCGGCGACCTGACCAGCCAGTACTGGCTGCATGCCGCGGCCCTGGACGGTGACGCTGCGGACACCACGAGCTCCCAGCTCGAGGCGGTCAACGCATCGGCCGACCTGCTGGGCGCATGGGTCCACGGGGAGAACGCCGAGCGGTTCATGATCACCCTCCAGGT
>CAYXGD010000294.1:0-2758 GCA_964464425.1 uncultured Thermoplasmatales archaeon | reverse complement strand
CCGTAGAGCGTGGCGGCCACGCCCAGGAAGACGAGGAACGCGATGTAGATGATGGCGGTGTAGAGCCCCATGTTGAGCCGGCGCTCGTTCTCGAGGTTCTTGATCTCCCTGGCATCCCGGGCTGCAGCCTCGAGGACGTCGGTGACGTGACCACCGGACCGGCTAGCCTCGTTGATCAGGCTGACAGCGCGCTGGACCAGGGGTGTGTCCACCCGATCGCCGAACTCCTCGAGCGCCTCGGAGAACGGCACGTTCCATGCCAACTGGTCGGCCATCTTCAGGATGTCCGGCGTGAGGGCGCCGTACTCGCCACGGGCGGCGACCTTGACCGAGTTGGTCAGGGTCAGGCCCGCCTTCCGGCTGGCAGCCAGGTCACGCAGGAAGTCGGGGAACCGCTCCTCCAGCTGCCGGATCCGGTTCTGCTGGTGGCGGTAGTAGAACCCGTACGGGCCAAGCGCGGACAGCAGACCGAAGGCCAGGAAATCGAGCCACCGGTCCCGATCCATGTCGAACCCGGGAAGGTCACCGCTGACGAACAAGGTGGTGGCGGCTGCCAGCAGGACGGCCGTGATGGAGAGCGAGACGGCCAGGATGGTGATCTCGAGGCGCTCCTGGCTGGTCCGCTTGCGCTTGAAGAGGGTGTGCTCCTCGTCGGTGCGTGACAGCATGACGCTGGCACCCAAGCTGACGAGCAAGGCGGCCAGGATGAAGCCGACGAACCCGAGCAGCACGACGTTGGTCGACAGCTGCTCGAACCGGCCGACGAAGCTGAGCTGGAAGAAGACCAGCAGGAGCACGATCAGGAAGAGGACCGCGAAGGCGATCGAGATCGGCATGACCACCGACTTGGTCTTCGAGAGGTGGGTGCGGCCGCGGTAGTACCGGTGCTCCTCGGTGATCAGGGCAGACACCGTCGGCAGGCCGCGGGAGACGAAGAGGCCGACGATCAGGGACGCGGCGGCCGACAGGAGGAAGAACGGGGCGTCGATCTGACCGAACTCCTTGGCCTCCCCCAGGTTCAGGGGGAACGAGGACAGGATCCCAGCCCCGAAGGCCAGCACGACGGCCGCGCCCAGGGTCAGGGCCAAGATCATGCCCTCGAGCCCCGTGCGGGGTCGCTCGGTGGGCGAGCGCAGGGTCATGTCGTGGGCGAAGGCCTGGGTGACCGCGATGATCAGCGTGAGCGTGATAGGGATCTGGATGACCGTGAACCGGGTCACCAGGCTGGACTCCTCGATGCTGAACAGGTCGAACAAGGCCAGCACGGCCAGGCCGACGACGATCACGGCCAAGGCGCCGAGGATCTGGAGCAGGATGGAGGAGACCTTGACCCGGGTCCAGCGGCGCATCCGGTCGTAGCGGTCGCCGCCGCTGGTCTTCCGCCCGATGACGCGCAGGCGCTTGGGGACGTAGCTCAGCGCCATCGAGGCTGCGGTCAGGATGATGCCTGCGGCCGCGGTCCACATCCCGATCTCGTGGGCGGTGGCTTCGGCGATCCAGGTTTGGAAGCTGGCGGTGGTGATCTCCAGGGTCCCGAGGAAGATCAGGGCAGCGCCGCCCCAGAGCAGGCCCAGCAGCAGGATCTCGAACTCGCGGCGCTTCTCCGTGAGCGCGTACTCGCGCAGATCCTTGCCGCGGTCCGAGGCTTTCCAGATCGCCATCGCTCAGGCCTCCGGGGTGATGTAGTCGATCGTGAACCCGAAGCCCGCCTGGGCCAGGGGGATGAGGAACAGGACGAGCAGGTAGCCGGTGCCGAGCATGCCTGAACCGCTCCCGCCGAACATGAGCATGACCGACAGGAGGACGATCACGAAGACCGGCCCGCCGACGACCACGGTCACGTAGCTCTCTGCCAGGACGCCCAGGCTGTCCAGGAACTTCTTCTGGTCCTGGCGGTTCTCGAACATGAACTGCTCGGACTTCGTCTGGAAGTAGTCCTTGAGGTCGCCCCCGCTGCTCATGGCGGTGATCGCCCCCTGGATCAGGTCCTGGAACTTGATCGAGGGGCTGCGGTCGATGGCGTCGGTGAGCGCGGTGATGAGATCGTGACCCAGCACGTCGATATCCCGGGCGATCATGGCCGCCTCGTTGGCGACCTCACCGTACAGGTGCTGGCGGGACAGGGACTCGAAGAGCTTGCCGGGGGTGACGCCGGCGCTGGCCATGGTGGCCATGTAGTTGAGCGCGTAGGGGAGCTTGGCGTCGATGTCCCGTGCCCGGTTGCTGGCCTTGATGTCGGGCAGCAGGAACGTCATCAGGTAGACGACGAACGCCAGGAACAGCGGGACAGGGATCAGCAGGGCGAACAGCGCCGGCGGGACCGGCAGGACGCCCAGCGCCGCCAGGATGGCCAGGATCCCGATGAGGGCCATCGAGCCCGCGAACACCAGGATCATGTTCAGGTAGGAGTACCCGAGGTAGACCTCGGGCCGCATGTTGATGTGGGCCTTCTGGAGCGAGAGCTGCAGGTGGGTGTTGGCCCGGGCCGAGCGGTCGACCTGCGACCCCAGCAACCGGTAGGCCAGCCGCTGGTACTTGTTCAGCGAGGTCACGTCGGCCCTCCATCGGGCTCGTCGAGCTGGGCGGCCTCAAGCTCGGGCACGTCATCGTCCTCGGGGGTATGGTCGCCCAGGGCCATCGTCAGGCCGCCGTCCCCCTCGCGCTTGATCCGTGCGAGGAGGGTGTCGGGTTGGGCGTAGTAGGTCGACAGGACCTCGCTGACATCGGTGATGTGGCGGATGCCCTTCTCGACCATCCA
>CAYXGD010000293.1:0-2840 GCA_964464425.1 uncultured Thermoplasmatales archaeon | reverse complement strand
TGGCCTTCCTGGACATCAACCCGCTGGCCAAGGGGCACACCCTGGTCATCCCGACCCGGCACGCAGCCCGGCTCGGGGAGCTGGATGAGGCCACCGCCAGCGCGTACTTCTCCAAGGTGCCGGCGATCACCCAGGCCGTCGAGGACGCTGTCGGAGCCGATGGTGCGACCCTGGCCTGGAACGATGGGCCGGCCGCCGGCCAGGAGGTCGACCACACCCACCTGCACATCGTCCCGAGGTGGACCAGCGACCCCCACGGGCCGATCCACGCGCTCTTCGGGGGGACCGAGGACCTCTCCGACGAGGGCATGGCCAAGGTCCGGGAGGCCATCCGTGACCGGCTCGGGTAGGCCCGTTGTGAACCAGCGGCAGCGACTTTCATAGCCGTTCGCTTCCTCGGCAAGAAGAGTTCATAACCTTCTGCGAAACGCTGATAACCGGGGTGGCCGTGCGAGGGCTGTGCCCGGTGACCCCAGGTCCAGCCTGCTTCGATCGGTGACCCTCGGCCTGCTCGCCCTCTGTCTTCTCGTGGCGTTGAGCCCGGCGGCCGCGGCCCAGGACGACCATAGCGCCGACGGGGACGGTCACGACCACCGGGTCCTCGAGCCCGGTGAGACCGTCGACGGGCAGCTCGTGGCGCTTGCCGCCGGTGGTGCGGCCGTGGCGATGTTCGCAGGCGGGATGATCGTCCTGGCAGGTCGGCGGATCAGCGACCTCAGGATCCACCTTCTGCTCGGGATCACGGGAGGCCTGCTGCTCTCGATCGCGTTCATCGACCTGCTCCCCGCGGCCCTCGAGGCCGACCACAGCACCCGCTGGACGATGGCGCTGGCCCTGCTGGGCCTGCTGGCCCTCCACCTCGTGCTCGGCGACCGGCACGGCCACACCCCTGGCGATCACGACGGGGCGCCGCACGCCCACCACGACACCAGCCCCGCTCACTCGGGGCAGCTGGCGCTGATCGCGTTCCTGGCCCTGGCCTTCCACCGGTTGGTCGACGGGCTGGTCCTCCCGGCGGCCTTCGCCGCCGATGCCAGCGCCGGGCTGGCCGCCGCTGGTGGGGTCCTGCTCCATCAGGTACCTGGCGGGGTGGCCGGCGCCTCCCTGTTCGTGGCCGCTGGCTGGTCGAAGGTCGACGTGGCCAAGGGGTTGGCTGGGCTGGCCATCATCACCCCCATCGGCGCAGGCCTCGGGCTGTTCCTCACCGGCCTGTCCGGCCTCGTAGGCCACCTCATCGCCCTGGCGGCGGCCACCTTCGTCTTCGTGGCTCTCGCCGAGCTCCTCCCCGAGCTCGAAAGCCCTCGCTACCGCTGGGTCGTGGCCGGTGGGTTCGTGGTGGGGTACGGCCTGCTGATCCTGCTCCAGCTGACCACAGGTGCGCTGTGAGGCTCCTGGTGCGGGGAGGACCCGCAAGAGCCAAGTGGGACCAACGGCCCATCCCCCCGTGTGGTCCTCGACTTCCTCAAGAACCTGTTCGGCTCCGACGAGATGGATCCCTACGAGCGCCAGGTCCTCGAGCAGGAGCACCGCAAGCTGTCGGGCAAGATCGCCGCCAAGCGTGACCAGCTCTCCGGCGTCAAGACCACCAAATCCAAGAAGAAGATGAACCCGCAGGCCAAGCGCATCCTGGGCGAGATCGACCGGCTCGAGAAGCGCCAGCGGGAGATCGAGAAGAAGCTCGGCGGCAAGCCCTCGGGACAGACCAAGTCCCGGCGGCGGAGCAAGCGGTCCTAGGGGCGAGGCGCTGGCCGCGGCGGAGGGCAAGCCCCCGACACAGCACGAAGGAACCCCTTGGTCATAACTTGTTATCATAGGTCCGTTGACCTTATCGTGGGTGGGGGTCGACGGGCTGGGAGCGCTCAGAGCCAACCGCCGATCGTCGGCAGGTCGAAGAAGTCCGGCTCGTAGGCCGCAGCCAGCCAGCGCTCGTCGACCGGCAAGCCCTCGGCCTCCAGCAGCGGGATCCGAAGGGCCAGGCCGGCGGCCACCTCGGCGACCAGCTGATCGATGGCCTCGTCGATGGGGAGCGTGTAGGCCGACGCGTCGACCAGGTCGAAGGCCGAGCCGAGGAAGCATTCCAAGCTGATCAGCCGCTCGAGCACGCCTTGGGCCGGCCCCGCCAGGCGCGTGGGGCGCTCGGGCAGCTCGACGGTGCCGACCTGCTCGGTGGCCCCGTCCTCCTCGAACCGGAGACGCCGGAAGGTCTGGCCCTCCAGGTGCCAGAGCCGCCAGGGGAACCCCGGTCCCGGTAGGACCATGGTCGGGACCAAGGCCAGGTCGTCCCCCTTGAACGCCCCCAGGGCCTCGTTCCAGGCAGCTTCGGTGATGGTGACGTCCTCGAGGGCCTGGCGTCGGGCCGCGTCGGGGTCCCGCCAGACATCGGCGTCGCGGGCCAGGCGCTCGAACTCGTCGTGGACGGCCCGGGCGTGCTCAGCGTGGTCGGCCAGCTCGGCCGGCGGCACCGTCCGTGCAGCCAACGCCAGGGCATCGGGGATCGGTGAGGGTTGGAGGCTTCCGCCGGTGGTCCCGGGGTCCAGGCCCGGGCACACCCTGTCGGCGTAGACCTCGACGTGGCGCCCGAAGTAGACGTGGAACGGGAACAGGCGACAGTGCCGGGGCCGGTGCTCGTAGGAAGTGCAGGCGCGGTCCTCGAGCAGCACGCACCCGCCGCAGCCACCCTGGAGCGGGAGCCGGCGACCGCCTCGAGGATCGATGCCGACCTTCGTCAGACCCGTGTCCTCGTGGATGGCCTGCCACTCGGCCGGTGAGACCTGGGGCGGGTAGGTGCAGCAGAACCCGCAGCCTGGCAGGCAGGCGAAGGCCTCGTGGTCGAAGGCCAG
>CAYXGD010000292.1:0-2862 GCA_964464425.1 uncultured Thermoplasmatales archaeon | reverse complement strand
TCGCCGGTGCCGCCCGGGTCCACGGCCCCGGGGGGATCCTCGGACGGGCAGGGGTCGTGGTCGTGGGGTTCCACGTGCTGGTGGCCGGCACCGAAGGCCTCACCGAGGCCACCATGGGTGACCTCGTTGACGATCACGGCCACGAGGAGACCCGCGGCCAGGATCAACGGGACGAGCAAGCGTGTCTTCATGCGGGTCTCCGGGAGGCTTGACCGCCTCGACCTCCTTGGTCGTGCCACAGGTATAGCCTGGCAGCCCGGCTCCCAGGCCTGGGAACCTGGTCCAGGACCGCTACGGGCCCGAACCACGCCCCTTTATGACCTGCCAGGACGCATCCAACCTCGGGCATGGCCCGCGAGCAAGAGCTCCTGACCTGGGTACGCGGACGGTTGCAGCTCTTCGACCACGAGCTCGACCGGCTGCCGCCACGGCCCGGCAAGGTGGTCGTGGGCTTCGATGGCAGCGGGAGCAGCCTGATGGCCGCCAGCTGGGCCGCCCTGATCGCTGAGGAGATCCACATCGCGATCGCGCTCTCCCAGCGGGGCGCCCAGACCGGTCCGTTGGGCCGCCAGGAGGCCCTGGATTGGGGGGCCGGGATCCGAGCCACGATCGACAACGCCCAGCCCGAGCTGGTCGAGCGGCTGGCTGACCGCCGGGTCGTCGAGCACGAGGTCGACGAGAGCCCGGCCCCTGCGGTCATGCAGATCGCCCGGCGCGTCGACGCCGGGATGATCCTGGTCGGACGCAAGGCCAAGGGCTGGTTGGATCGCACCGCGTTGGGGAGCGTGAGCGAGGGGTTGCTGAGCAACGCCAAGCGGACCACGCTCATCGCCGGCGAGGAGCCCGAGGAGGCCCAGGGCCCCGTGCTGGTCGGCGTCGGACCGGACACCGGGTCGCTGCTGGCCGCCGCCTGGGGCGCCGGCCTCGCCCTCTGGTTGGACCGGGACCTGATCCTTGCCCACGCCGACCTCGACGACGATCAGGCTGGCGACTGGGAGAGCCAGGGTCCGCGGGCCCAAGGCGTCGGGGTGGAGTGGCCGGCCCGCAAGGGGATCCTAGACCTGGCCGAGGCGCGCGACGCCAGCCTCGTCGTCGTCGGTCACGGCCCAGCGACCGGTTGGCTCGGGGACACCGCCCTTGGCGTCGCCCGGGGCTCCAGCCGGGGGGTCGTCGTCGCCCGGCCTTGGACCCAGGCCGGCCCCGACCAGGAGCCGTAAGAGAGCTCTTATCAGGCAGCGAGGCTGCTTGTCCTCCATGGACCGTGCCGATCGACGGGCTTGGCTGGACGAGCGGTTGGCTGCCCTCCACCTGGCCCCCATGCCAGAGCCCCCGGAGCTCGACCGCGTGCTTCTGGCCGCCGACGGCAGCGATCAGGTGGACGAACCGGCCGGCTGGGCTGAGCTGGCCGACGCGATCCACCTGGTCTTCGCGCAGCGTCGCAGCCCGCCAGGCGCTGGCGCCAGCGCCAAGCTGACCGAGGCCCTGGCCGAGGATGCCCGGCTGGCCTTCTCCGCGATCAAGGGGCGTTTGGGCGACAGGGAGGTCGAGGAGCACGTCAAGGATGCCTCGCCGGCCCGGGGGATCGTCGAGACCGCCCAGGCCATCGAGGCCGACCTGATCTGCATCGGGCCCCGGCTGATCGGCATCGGTGACGCACCGGGGTTGGGCACGGTCGCCGAGACCTTGGTCCACCACGCGCCGTTCCCGGTCCTGCTGGCCCGCCAGGGACCGACCGACGGGCCTGTGGTCATCGGGCTCGGGGAGGAGCCGTCCGCGCGGCCTGCGGCGGCCTGGGCGCTGGCGCTCGCCGATCGCTTGGGCCGGCGGCTGGTCGCGCTCCACGCGGCGCCCGACGAGCCCGAGAGCCTGGAGCTGGATGCCTTCGAGGCCAGCGACGGCGATGTCGAAGCCCGGTTGATCAGCTGGCCGCCGGAGCGCCACCTGCTCGAGGCCGTCGAGGACCTGGACCCCTGCCTGACCGTCGTGGGCCACGGTCGCAACCGCGACTGGCTGGGCTCCAACGCGCTCGAGCTGCTCCGGGGGAGCACCGGGGCCTGCCTGGTCCTCCCTTGGGGCCACGGCGAGCGGATCGACCCCTCATAAAGACGGGCCCGAACCCCTGGAGCCCGGACCCACAGGTACAAATGCCGGGCGAACCAGAGGCAGCTTCACCATGGCAGCCCCCCGCACGGGAGAGGTGGAGACCGCCAAGCCCCAGCTGGTCGAGCGTGTCGTCGTGCCCATCGAGGGCGGCAGCGAGGAGCTGCTCGTCCACCAGTGGGCCGTCGGTATGGCCGATGCGCTCGGGGCCCGGCTCCACGCTGTCCACGTCGCCACCGACGGGCTCGAGCCACCGGAGGACGTGTTCGCTTACCTGAGCAGACTAGCCGAAGAGCACGCCGTCAGCTTCGACACGGCGATCGTCAACGCCAAGACGGTCGTGGACGAGCTGGTCGAGGAGCTTGGACCGGCCGACCTCGTTGTCATCGGGACCCGGGTGTTGGGGACCGGTGCCGAGGTGAGCGTCACCGAGGACCTGATCCAACGGGCACCGTGCCCCGTGCAGGTCATCCGGATCGAGTGAGCCTAGCCCTGATCGCGCTCCTTGACGACCAGCACCGAGCAGGGGGCATCGTGGGCGACCGCGTCGCTGACGCTTCTGTCCAGCAGCGCCCGGAGACCGCGAAGGCCCCGGGTGCCGGTGACGACCAGGTCAGCCTCCCAGGCCCGAGCGGCCGCTGGGATGCGGCGGGCCGGTTGCCCGATCTCGACGAGGACCTCGGGTCGCGGACGCCGGGCCATGGGACCACCGGTGATGTAGGCCTCCTGGATCCGGTCGATGGAGGTCTCGATGTCGTAGAC
>CAYXGD010000291.1:0-2868 GCA_964464425.1 uncultured Thermoplasmatales archaeon | reverse complement strand
CCCATGGACGTGTACTTCTACCCGACCTGGGAGGAGACCACGCCCCTGGGCAGCAACGTCGGCCCCAACGACGAGAAGACCGGCACGATCCCTTCCGGCGCGACCCTGGCCTTCGTCTACATGCGCCGGCCCACCACCGACCAGCCGGACACCTACCTGGAACGGGTCTACCTCAACGCCACCGAGCCCCTGAGCGCACCCACCGACCTCACCGCCGAGGCCGGCGCGGACGCCATCACGCTCACCTGGGGGCCCCCGGCCAGCACCGGGCTCTCCGACGTCCAAGCCTACAACATCTACAAGGACGACATGACGACCCCCGTCACCCAGGTGGACGCCGCCACCACGACCTGGACCGACACCGGTCTGGCCGAGGGCGAGCAGCACACCTACTGGGTCTCGGCCGTCAACGAGCGCCTCGAGGGCCCCAAGGCCGGTCCGCGCACCGCGCAGACCAGCCAGGACCTGGACACGACGCCGCCGAGCAAGGTCACCGGCCTGACGGCCACCGACGTCACCTCGACCAGCGTCAGCCTGGCCTGGGACCCCGCCACCGACGACACCACGGTCGATGGCTACAACGTCTACCTCGATGGCGCCTTCCAGTTCAGCGTCACCGACACCAGCGCGGTCGTCGGCGGCCTGGACCCCGAGACCGCGTACACCATCGAGGTCGCCGCCGAGGACGGCGCCCGCAACGAGGGCCCCCGGTCGGACCCCATCACCGCCACCACCGAGGCGGCCACCGGAGAGACCGTCACCCTGACCCTCGACGGTAGCGCCATCGCCACCATCGGCGTGGACACCGCGACCCAGGACCCCGATGACTGGGCCACCCACCTGGACACCCGCACGATCCTGGACGGCCCCCACACCCTGGAGGCCACCTACGACGACGGCGCCGGCGGCGTGGCCAGCACCAGCATCGACATCCAGGTCGACAACCCCGACCCCGCGGTCGAGATCACCGGCCCGAGCACGGACCAGGACCTTGCCCCGCCAACCGAGTTCCAGGGCACCTGGACCACCGACGGCGACAGCAGCGAGCAGGGCCAGGGCGCCTCGCCCAGCCAGACGGCCGCCCCCGGCCTGAAGGCCTGGATCCAGGACCCCTACGTCCGCACGGTCCTCCGCTCCGACGCCTACCAGGCGCTCACCGAGGACCTGGTCGACCTACCCGGCTACCTCGGCAGCGTCCCGGTCACCCAGGACGGCGGCAAGCTCCTCGTGCTCCTGCGCGGGGACGTGCCGACCGACCTGCCGGCCACCGAGCTGCTCGACCGCCCGGTCGAGTACCGCGGCCACACCACCCCGGACACCTTGATGCGTCCGGTGGCCAAGGCCCAGAACGTCGTCACCCCCGAGGAGGCCGGTCTCCAGCGGACCGCCAGCCACCAGGGGCCCTCCACGCCCGGCATCCAGCAGGGCATCGGGCCCGGCTCGGCCATCCAGATGGACTTCGGCGGCTCGACGTTCATCTGCACCGCCAGCTACCTCTTCCAGGACCCCTCGACGGGCACCTACTACCTGGCCACCGCCGGCCACTGCCTGCTCGAGAGCGGCGCCGAATCGTCGGTCACCGACCCCGGCGCCGTGGCCGACCGCGTCCGGCTCTGCTACCAGAACTGCGTGATGAACTACGTCGGCCTGGGCACCTACGTCGAGCTCTCGCCCGACCCCCAGAGCGGCTACCACCCGGTCGCCTTCGCCCAACAGTACGCCGGCTCCCCGAGCAACGACGTCGGCAACGACTTCGGGCTGATCGAGATCCCGCCGGAGATCAACGACCTGCTCCGCCCCCACCTCTCCATGTGGGGCGGCCCGACCGACTTCGAGCGCCCCAGCACCGGCCAGCCCCTGGCCCACTACGGCCACGGCACCGGTCCGGGTCTCGCCGTGCCGACCCAGGGCCGCCTGGCGACGACGATCTCGGCCAGCAAGAGCGCCGGGATCTTCGCCGCCGGCGCGATCAACGGTGGCGACTCCGGCTCGGCCATCGGCACCGCGTTCCCGCGGACCGAGAGCCTGCTGATCGGTGACGGTGCCAGCGGTGCGATCACCCACGGCGTCGTCGGCACCGGCGCCCCCATCATGTGGGGCACCGACCTCGAGCGCGGGCTGGACATGGCAGAGCCTGCCATCGGCTTCCGGCCCGACCTGGTCACCGAGGACGCCGAGATCCTGCCCAGCACGGGCGAGGACCCGCTCGGTGTCAGCATCACAACGCCACCCGACGGTGCGACCATCGACCCGACCGAGACCCCGCAGATCACCATCGCGGGCGACGGCACCTTCCCGCCGGCCAGCGGCCCCGGGGAAGGCCAGATCACCTACTGGCTGCACCGCGAGGACTGCGGTGGCAGCAACGACAACCCGCACATGGACCGCACCAAGAGCCCCGATCCCGAAGGCGGCGACGGGTGCGGCTCCCTGGCCCATCCGATCGGGCCTGCCTGGGAGACGGCGCTAGGGGAGATCGCCACGGTCCACCCCAGCCAGCCCGTCCCCTCTGAGGACATCTACCTCGATCCCCTCGACCCGATCGAGGCCAGCGTCTGGGTCAGCGGCTACAGCGGGGCCTCCGAGAACCCGCAACCCGTGCCCAGCGTGATCCTCGACATGGAGGCCCGCCTGACCTACACGCAGGGCGCCCAGACGGTGACCGTCGGCAGCCACCGGATCACCGACGAGATGGGTGCCGGCACCCCGACCGAGATCGACTTCAGCTTCCTACCGGAAGCGCCCATGGTCCCGGCCGGTGCCGACCTGACCTTCACGATCGTGGTCCACCACGCCGTGGGGCCCGTGTTCATCCACTACGGTGGCGAGCACGCCTCCAACGTGGTGCTCCCCGAAGGCACCGCACCG
>CAYXGD010000290.1:0-2897 GCA_964464425.1 uncultured Thermoplasmatales archaeon | reverse complement strand
AGATCGGTCGCCTCTGGGCCGACCGTGTGATCAGCGTGGCCGACGAACATCTGGCGACGGCCACCCTCCAGACGGTCCTGGCCGGCCTGCATGCTCGCTACCTGTCCGGGGACCGAAGGGCGAGGACGACCCCGCCGGGTGATGAGGGCGACCCTGGACGGGTCCTGCTCGCCTGCGTCCCCGGGAACCGGCACGCGATGGGGTTGCGGCTGCTGGCCGATACCCTGGAGCACGACGGCTGGACCGTGCGCTACCTCGGCGCCGATGTACCGATCGATGCCTTGGTCGACATGGTCGAGGGTTGGCGACCCGGGACCGTTGCGCTCTCGATCTCCCAGGCCTCCCAGGAGGCCGACGCCGAGCGGACGATCCGGGTTCTCCGCACGGAGATCCCCGAGACGCCGCGGATCCTGATCGGAGGTCAAGCGGTCCGGGCCGATCCGGCCATGGTCGGACGGGTGGGAGCAGATGGCGGTGCCGCTGCCGTCGGCCTGGACGGGTGGGAGGGATGATCGGCCGCTTGCTCGACAGAGAGGGTGTGCCTGCGCCCCTTCAGGATCTGCGCGCGGTGGTCATCGCCCGCCTCTCGCGGGACGGCCGGCTGGTCGCCGGGAACCGGGGTCTCCGGGGGGTGCTGGGGCTCGACGACGGCGCCTCGCTCCCCGACAACCTGGAGGGGTACCATCTCTCACCGGGGCTCGAGGAGCTGCTGGAGCGCATCGATCAGCACGAGGCTTCGTCCGACGACCCGGTCTACGAGGGACCGCTCCACCTGGGCCCCGAGGATGGCCCCGCCCGGACGCTGGATGCCTGGATCTACGCCGAGAAGAGCGAGCTCCTCGTCATCGCCGAGCACCGGGTGGACGAGCAGGCCGCCCTGAGCGACCGCGTCATCGAGCTCAACGAGGAGCTCGCCGAGATCCAGCGGGAGCTGGCCCGGGACATCCAGGAACGCAAACGGGTGGAGGCTCAGCTGGCAGCCCGCACCCAGGAGCTCGAGCGTTCCAACGAGGAGCTCGAGCGGTTCGTGTCGGTCGTCTCCCACGACCTCAAGGAGCCCCTGAGGACGGTGAGCTCCTTCCTCGAACTGATCGAGGACCGATACGCGGACGAGATCGACGAGGACGCCACCGAGTTCATCCGCTTCGCTGTCGAGGGAGCCGAGCGGATGGAGGACCTCATCGACGGTCTCCGTCGGTACGCCAAGTTGGGGCAGGCCCAACTCGAGGTCGAGACGGTCGACCTAGAGGACGTCGTGGAGAAGGCCCGCCGGAACCTCTCGAGCGCCATCGAGGACACGGATGCAGAGATCCGGGTCGGGGATCTGCCGACGGTCGAGGGGGACGGGCGCCAGCTCCTCCAGGTCTTCCAGAACCTCATGTCCAACGCGATCAACCACCGTGGGGGCCAGCCCCCGGTCATCGCCATCACAGCCAGGTCGACGGAGGAGGGGCACGTCGTCAGCGTCGAGGACCAAGGCCCGGGGATCCCCGAGGAGGAGCAGGAGGACATCTTCCAGATCTTCCGCCGGGGCGCTGAGGCGCAGGCCGACGGCCTCGGGCTGGGCCTGGCGATCTGCAAGAAGATCGTCGAGCGGCACGGTGGCCACATCGAGGTGGACGCCGCGAAGGGCGAGGGGACCCGGTTCGACATCCACCTGCCCGCTCCTGGGGCGGCCAACGACGGGTGAACGCCGTTCTCGGACGTTTCAACGACCTGTCTACAAGACCCTTATACCTCTGATCGACACGCAAGGGTGAGGGCGGGCACCGTTTCGCCCCCTCTCACCTCCTCCTCGTCCAGTCGGAGAGCCGTCGCCTACGTGAGCGTCAGCTGGGCGCGCGTCTTCACGAACGCGCTCTCCTGGGGATCGTCGGCCGAGTAGACCCAGAACGTCACCCCGCTCGTGGTGAGCGAGCCCAGGGACTGGGTCACGTAGATCGTGTTCGTGCTGCCGGGCTCCAGCTTGACGTAGGTCCCGTCGCCGTCGAGCAGCGTCCCGGTATCGATGATGATCTGGTCGGTGGTCGTGGTCTGGTTGTCGATGCCGATCTCGAGGAGCTGGAGGTTGGCCAGGTTGGTCGTCCCGACCACCTCGAGCCGAGCCCAGTGGGCGCCGCTGGCGTTCGTGTTGTTGATGTAGAGGATCTCGGTGGTCGTCTCCAGGAGCGAGCCTGAGATCGAGACCGAGGCGTTGGTGTTGTCGACGCCCAGGGTCGAGCCTGCCACGTGCTGGCCGAAGGGCACCTCGACGCCTACGGGTTCGAAGGTGCCGGTCGACTCCGTGTGGAGCAGGGTGAGCGCCCCGCTGGCCACAGGCACCAAGGCGACGCCGGCGAGCAGGAGGATCAGCCGTCTCACGGTGGCTCGACCTCCAGTTGCAGGTCGAAGGTGATCCCGGCGTTGTTGGTGTCGGCACCGTCGGCCATGTCGACCCTGAGCTCGAACGTGTACGTCTGGCCGGCGGGGAGGGAGAAGCTAGCAGATGGGCTAGCCGCCAGGTAGTCGATCGTGGCCACCCGGTTCGAGCTGTCGTAGATCCGCCACTCGAACCGCTCGACGTTGCTGTTGGTGACCTGCGTGGCAGCCAGGGAGACGGTGTGGTCCTCACCGGCGCCTGTGATCCGGACGACATCGCTGACCGTGATGTCGGCCCCACCTCGAGGTCTGACCTCTGTGTCGAAGAACGTCTGGTTCGTGCTCAGATCGAAGGACCCGAAGTACCGTGGGTCGTCGGCGTTGTCGCCCTTCGTGAACTGGATGGGTGGGGGGGTCGCGGCGACCTCGAGCGGGCTGGTCGAGCTCCACATCACGGCCGCCAGCGCGGTGCCGGCGGCCAGCGACAGGACGAGGATCCCGGCACCGGTCCGCACCCAGCGGGTCATCCTTGGTTCACC
>CAYXGD010000289.1:0-2898 GCA_964464425.1 uncultured Thermoplasmatales archaeon | reverse complement strand
TGCGGGGCGAGCGTTTGGCCATGTCAGCCGGCCAGACCCATGACCCCCTATTAAACATGCCCGCCGTCCGGCCTGGGACGGCCGTTGGGGGCAACCCGGACGCTGGGCGAGGGCCCGAACCCGGCAAGGCTTAAGGCAGGCGACACGTCCCCTGGAGCCGTGCGAGCCCCTGCCCTGGCCCTGGTCGCCCTCCTGTTGGCCGTGCCCCTGGTCCTCGTGGCCGGTCCCGCGGCCGCCCATCACGCCAGCCCGGCACCGGTCACCGAGATCACCGAGCACCCGGGCCCGGACAAGGTCACCTGGCGCTCGGCCGCCTTCGCTCCCGACGGGAGCCACGCGCTCCTGGTCGGCAAGTGGGAGGACGACGAGCAGCCTCGGGACATCATCGGCCGCTGGACCCCGGGGACCGGGCTCGAGATCGTCTACAACCGGTCGGGCGCTGGCCTCGTCGACCTCACCTTCCACCCAAGCGGCACCAGCTTGGTCGTCGGGCTGGCCAACACGATCCTGCTCGGCGAGCCCGGTGACTATCGGAACGTCTGGAACCAGACGCGCTACCACGAGGACGGGCTCACCTTCTACGGGCTGCGAGGCGACTTCCGGCCCGGTGACGACGTGGCCCTGGTCGCCGGCTCCAGCCTCCTCCGGGTCGGCCTCGACGGTACCGTCGAGGTCCTCCACGGGGGACGAGGCGCGTTCTTCCGAGCCATGGACTGGAACCCCGATCCCCTGCAACCCGATCCCTTCGCCTGGGTCGAGGCCGCCGTCGACCGGGACGGCCGGGCGCTGCTCGGCACGGTCTGGCGGACCAACGGCACCTCGGGGTTGGGGGAGGACGACAACATCGCGCTCTACGGCCGGGTGAACCCGGGCCGGGCGCTGGTGAACACCATCGCCTTCGCGCCCAACGGCAGCTATGCCCTGCTGGCCGGTCGAGACGGCGTCGGCGCTTCGTTCCTCTCCTGGGCCGCCGCCCGGGACCCGGGCCACCTTCACGAGGACCGCGACACCCCGCACGATCACCGCTGGCAGTACCTGCCATCGGGCAAGGCCACGGGACCGGTGACGTGCATCGCCTGGCATCCCGACCGAGGCTACGCGCTCGCCGTCGGCCTGGACCGCGACGTGGTCGGGTACGTGGGTCCCAGCGTCTACGCGCCCGTGCTGCACGACGGACCCGACCTCTTCGGCTGCGCGTTCCACCCCGAGGGTGGCTACGCCTTGGCCGCCGGTGAGAACGGCACCCTCCTCGAGGTCCGACCCGGCACGAGCCCGGTGGGTGCCGTCGTCCGTCCGCCCCGCGGTGACCTGGTCCCGCCCCACGAGAACGCCACCTTCGTGGTCGGCACCCTCTCCCGGCTGACCAGCGACGAGGTCGAGGTCACCGCCCGGGTCCAGGGTGCCAACGTCACGGTGACCCCCGAGCGCCAGGGTGCCTGGTGGCGGCTCCAAGCCGACGCCGGTGAGCTGACCGACGGTCGCCACGTCCTCGAGATCCGGCTGACCGGGGCCAACGGGACCTCGGTCATCACCCATCCCTTCCTGGTCAACAACGAGGCGTTCAAGCCTCCGGTCCCGACGGTGCTCCAACCCGATGGCCTGGAGGGTGCAGGCTCCGATAGCGACGGCGTCTTCACCATCCGCTGGGAGCCCGTGGACGCGCCGGTGGTCTACGAGGTCGAGGAACGCACCAGCGGTGGCGGGGTCAACGCCACCCGGACCCTGTCGGCCGGCAGCAGCCCGAACCTCACCGTCCGCGTGGACGAGGACGGCAGCTACCTGTACCGGGTGCGAGCCAAGAACGCCTTCAACGCCAGCGACTGGAGCCGTTCGACCGTCGTCAACGTGGTCCTGGACAGCGACGGCGATGGGGTCCCCGACAGCAAGGATCCCCGCCCGTTCGTCCAGGACACGTGGGGTGATGCCGACGAGGACGGCGTCGACGACGACGTCGAGTACACCCAGTGCTCGGACCCCATGGACGCGAGCTCGACCCCGTCGACCGACGACGACGGCGACGGGTTGCCCAACGCCGTCGAGTGCCTCCAAGGCACCGATCCCCTGGACCCCGAGGACCCGCCGCCCGAGGAGGACACCGACGGGAACGAGACCCCAGTGCCTCCCGGGAACGAGACCGACGGCGGCCGGACGATCCCGAGCCTGGCGATGCCACTGGTCGCCATGCTGACCCTGGCCGTGGCTGCGCTACGGCGTCGATGAGAGAGGTGCGCGGGCCCCAGGGCCCGCAGAGAGAGCCTAGGTGGGCGCAGGACCGGTCAGAGCTGGTCCCACAGCAGCTCGTTGAGCGCATCGCAGCGCTTGCGCCAGTCCTCAGGGTGGGCGAACCGGGTGCTGGCCGCGATGTTGGAGAGCAGCGCGTTGCCGTCCTGAGGGGTGAAACAGAACCCGCTGACCTGGTTCCCCTCGACGTGGATGGTGTCCGTGGCGACGACGCCTTGGTTGACGATCCGGCCGAAGGGTCCGAACTCCCGCCCGACGTTGAACACCAGGTTGCTGGTGGCCTTGTCGGTCATGGCCAGCAGCGGGTCCTGGCGGATCCGGTGGACGACCTGCTCGGCGTTGGTCGCTTCGCCCAGCTCGAACTGGAACCAGAGGGTGTGCATGAAGGTCGTGGGGACCTTGATCGCTGAGCTGAAGAGGTCCAGCTCGAGGCCCTTGGTCTTGTAGAGCTCGATGACGTCGTGAGCGTGGTGGGTGCCTTCCTTCTCGTCGTGGACGCTGACCTTCGGAGCCAGGGGGGCATCGCCCTGCTGGCCGACGTCGGTCCCCCGGCGGATGCAGACGACCCGGCCCTTCTCGAGCCCAGGGCCGTCCTGGCCTAGGGCGATGGCCCGGACCAGGGCGGCGATGTTGTGGGTGTTGCAGGAGACGATGTGG